>SYEI01000017.1 GCA_005800865.1 Bacteroidota bacterium
AACAATACTTTGTTAAGTACTAAGCCATTTTAGGATTTGGCTGCCCTAATATATAAAGCAGTTTAGCATGAGCTGCTAATGCACCAATAAATGTCTTTTTTTTATGGTATGGTAAATTAAATTCTTTAGCCGTTTGCTCAATGATTGGAGCTATTTTTTTATAATGAACATGGCAAATATTTGGGAATAAATGATGCTCTACTTGAAAATTTAATCCGCCAACAAACCAAGAAAAAGCCCAGCTTTTTTGAGCAAAATTAGTAGTTGTTTTTAATTGGTGAGCAGCCCAATCGTCTTGCATATTTCCGTTTGAATCTGGTAAAGGGAATTCTGTTAAATCTACTACATGAGCTGGTTGGAAGATTAATGCTAAGATTAAGCCACATGTAAAATGCATGATTGACCAGCCAATTATAATTTGGTACCATGGATTTTCCATAACCAATAAAGGCAATACTAAGCTATATCCTAAATAGAATAATTTATTAAGTATTAATAGGAATAATTGTTTTCGGAATGTCGTTTTTTTAGTCACTAACAAACCCATGCGCTCATAGCGAGCTAATTGTTGAAAATCTTTAGTAGTTGCCCACATAATAGTCATTAAACCATAAAAGAACCATGCGTATAAGAATTGGTACTTGTGAATTTTCTTGTATTCTGCATGCGGTTCAAATCTCATAAATCCTGGAGGAGCTATATCTTCATCATGATCGTGAATGTTAGTATAAGTATGGTGAAGAGTATTGTGTTGTAATTGCCAGTTAATAGAACTGCCTCCAATAAAATTCATACTGCGACACATTAAAGCGTTTAGTTTTGCATTTCTTGCATAAGAACCGTGGTTAGCATCATGCATAATAGATAAACCAATTCCGCTCATACCAAATCCCATCAGTACGCAAAATAAGGATTGCAACCATAAATTATCGAATACATTAAATATCAGTAAAATGAAAGGGGTAAAATACAAGGCAAACATAAAAATGGATTTTATTACCATTTGAGCATTTCCGTAACGTGAAAGATTATTTTCTTTGAAGTAATCGTCTACTCGTTTTTTTGCGGTGTTGTAAAAGGAACGGTTTGCGTTGTTGAATCTAATTGTTTGGGTACTCATTGTTGTTGTTTTTGTGTTAGAGTGTCAAAGATAAGCTATTAAAAGTCAAAAATCAAGATTGTTAAAATGTTAATAATGAACAATTTATAGTTTGTAATTCGTTTTAGGAGATGTAAAGACTAATTTCTGAGAGGAAAGCTATTTATAAAGCGACAAGATTAATTCTGCTAATTTTTCAACTTCTTCTTTTTGGCTTTTTTTACCAAATGAGAAGCGAATACAATTCTCTGATTCCTCTTTTTCTAATCCCATTTCCATTAACACATGAGAAGGTTCGGCATTTGCTGAAGTGCAAGCTGAACCTAAAGACACCGCATATTGGTTTTTAATATGTGAAAACACAGTGCTACCATCTTTTAGTTTTGGAAAATACAAATTAGAGGTATTATAAAGCCTGTAACGTGTTGAACCATTGATTCTTAGATTGTATATCTCAAGTAATTGATGCTCTAAATAACCTCTCGTTTTTGAAATATTCATATTATCATCCCAAAAATCGCTTTTTGCAATTTCACAGGCTTTTCCTAATCCAACAATTCCAGTAACATTTAAAGTACCGCTTCGTTTATGATTTTCATGACCGCCGCCATGTAACAAAGGAATCAAATTTACTCTTGGGTTTTTACGACGAACATATAATGCGCCAACACCTTTTGGACCGTATAGTTTATGTGCCGAAATACAGCATAAATCTAATCCCATTTCATTCACATCAATAGGAAGTTTACCCGCCATTTGAGTGGTGTCACTAAAAAAGATAGCTTCATGCTGGTGCGTAATTTCTGCAATTTTTTCTAAATCTTGTAAAACTCCCGTTTCGTTATTAGCAGCCATAATTGCTACCAAAATGGTTTTACCGGTAAAGCTTTCTTTGAGTTCATCCAAATCAATTCGTCCTTCTCTGTCCACATTCAGATAAGTGACAATTGCCCCTTTTTCTTCTAAATAAGCGCAAGTATCTAAAACCGCTTTATGTTCGGTTTTACATGTAATGATATGATTTCCTTTTGATTGGTATGCTTCAAAAACTCCTTTTAAAGCCATATTAATAGCTTCGGTAGCCCCTGAAGTAAAGATGATTTCAGAACTTTCTGCACCAATAAAATCAGCAACTTGTTTACGAGCTTTGTCAACAGCACCTTGAGCATACCAACCTAAAGCATGTGTATTGCTAGAAGCATTACCAAAATGTTCAGTAAAAAAAGGAAGCATTTCAGCTAACACTCTTTCATCAACTGGGGTAGTGGAGTTATAATCTAAATAGATCATTAAGCTCTCTCAATAATTGCCGCATAACCTTGTCCAACACCAATACACATTGTAGCTAAGGCATATTTTTTATTTTGAAGATTTAATTCGATAGCGGCCGAATTGATAATACGGGCACCACTCATTCCTAATGGATGACCTAATGCAATAGCGCCACCATTTGGATTGATACGAGGATCTTTATCATCTAATTTCCATTGACGAGTACAGCCTAATGCTTGCGCTGCAAAGGCTTCGTTTAATTCAATAATATCAATATCATTCCATGTTAAGCCTGCTTTTTTTAAGGCTAAGTTAGCTGCTTCCACTGGCCCTAATCCCATAATGCGAGGTTCAACACCAACAACAGCACTGCTTACAATGCGCGCTAATGGTTTTAAGTTATAGGATTTAATGGCATTATCGCTCGCTAATAAAATAGCTGCCGCTCCATCGTTTACTCCAGATGCGTTACCAGCTGTAACTGTTCCATCTTTACGGAAAGACGCTTTTAATTTTTGTAATCCTTCTAAAGTGGTATTGGTTTTTGCAAACTCATCTGTTTTAAAGATTAAAGCATCTCCCTTTTTTTGAGGAATTTCCACTGGTACAATTTCTTTTTCAAAACGTCCAGCGGCCATTGCTTTTGCCGCTTTTTGCTGACTCCATAAAGCAAAGGCATCTTGGTCTTCTCTGCTGATTTTGTGCAATTCTGCTACATTTTCAGCAGTTTCTCCCATGGCATCAACGCCATATTGTTCTTTTAATTTTGGATTGATAAATCTCCATCCAAAGCTACTATCAAATAATTGTTGGTCGCGCCCAAAAGCTGAACTTGCTTTACTCATAACCAAAGGACCACGAGTCATGTTTTCAACTCCCGAAGAAACCATTAAATCGGCTTCACCTAATTGTATATATCTTGCCGCATCAACTGTAGCACTTAAGCCAGATGCACATAAACGATTTACTGTTTGGCCTGGAACGGTGATTGGTAAACCCGCCATTAACGAAGCCATACGAGCCACATTGCGATTATCTTCACCAGCTTGGTTAGCACAGCCCATTATAACATCTACCACTTTACTAAAATCAACCGACGGATTTTTTACCATTAATTCTTTTAAAACTAAGGTTGCTAAATCATCTGTACGAACAGTTGAAAGCGTTCCTCCAAAATTTCCGATGGCTGTTCTAACGCCATTTATAATATAAGCTTGTTGCATAGTGGTTAAGTTTAGTAGCACAAAAATATCGTTTTTTTAAGACTTACTCATTAAAATAGCTGTTTTAATAGTTTTATGTTTTTTTTACACACTAAAACGGTTAGATTTTCGTTCCTTTGTAATTGAATAACAAATGCTTAGTTACATTTTTTGAAAACAAGACTTTTATATTTTTTATTGGTTTTTAATGTATTTTTCTTTTCTAAGATAAATGCTCAAGTTGCCGCGCCTATTTTAAGATGTGTTTCGGTTACTTCGCCAACTAGTACTACATTATCTTGGATTATTCCGCCAGATCCAGGAGGGTTATTTACGCAATATCAAATTTGGACATCTCCTACAGGTTTTGGATTTAGTTTAGCAGGTACGGTTAATTCATACGCACAAAGCACTTTTGTTCATGCCCCTTCTAATACCAGTTCACAATCTTATTACTATTATGTGGTGACCATTAGCAGTGCTGGAACAGCAACGTCTACTCCTTCAGACACATTAAAGTCTATGTTTTTAAATATGACTGGAGCAAGTGTTAATGGAGTTGCTAGTCTAAATTGGAATGCGATGCATACGCCTTTATTGCTAACATCCTCCTCAACTTATACACTTTCAAGAGAGTATCCAACAGGTACATGGACAACTATATACACTGGTAATAAATTAAATTTCAAAGATACGATTTACCGTTGCAAAGTATTTTACAATTATAAAGTCGAAATTTCTGATGCTTCAGGATGTACTTCTGTATCCAATATAAAAGGAGATACTTGTAAAAATATTCAACCTCCACCTATTATTATAGTAGATTCTGTTTCTGTTAATGCTTCTGGACAAGTAGTAATGGGTTGGCAACCATCCTCTAGTTTAGATGTAGATAGTTATGTGATTTTTTTCTCAAACGGTTCTGGATTAACTGGTATAGATACCATTCAAGGTTATAATAATACAACATATACTGTTCTTGGAGCTTCACCAGGTAGTTCGTCTTTAGGTTATTGTATATCTCCAGTTGATAGCTGTGGGAATTATGCAATACCAAGTGTAACCTATAATACAATATTTTTAACTGCACCAGTTTATGATTTATGTTCCCGTACCGCTAGTTTAGCTTGGACTCCATATTCTAATTTACCAAAAGGAATTTTGAAGTACGATGTGTATTGTTCTGTAAACGGAGGAACTTTCACTATAGTTGGTTCATCAACTGGTACTTCTTTTTCACATGTAGGTTTAAATCCTGGAGATGTGTATTGCTATTTTGTTAGAGTTCGAAACAATGATTTAACCATTACAGCGAGTTCTAATACAACTTGTTTTACCGCAACAGGTTTACCAGGACCAACGTATGTTTATATTAATTCTGTAAGTGTAAATACAGATAGCAAGCAAATGGAAATTACATATACCGTTGATTTAACGAATCCATTTAAAGGATGTAATATTTACAAATCAGAAGA
>SYEI01000018.1 GCA_005800865.1 Bacteroidota bacterium
TACTTGTTTAAAGCCTTGAGTCTGCACCAGCGTTTACAAAATAATAGAGGTATTGCTACTTCCTACAATGGTCTTGGAAACGTGTTTATGGATAACCATGATGTGATTAAAGCATTGAAGTTTTTTGAAAAGAGTAAAGACTTTCACACTTTAGGCGGTGATCAAATTGGAATTTCAATCGCACATATTAATATTGGAACTATTTACGACATGATGTCTTCTTTGTCCGATGATTCACTTTCCATTGTAGCAGCTAATATTAATTACAAATCTAAAGCACCCATTAAACAAAGTATTTTAGATTCTGCCAAATTATATTTCCAAGGTTCAATTATCATAAATAGTAGGGTAGGGAACCAATTTGGGTTGGTTTATGGCTATAATGGTATTGGAGATGTATTAGTAAAACAAAGTCGTTATAAAGAAGCCATTCCTCAATTTGAAAAAGCATATGCCGTTTCAAAAGAATTAAATGCAGTAAGTGAACAGTATGAATCAGCAAAGCGTCTCGCCACTTGTTTTGAAATGATTAACAATAAAGACAGTGCTTATTTTTATTTAAAAACCTACACGCATTTAAAAGAAGAAGTAATTGGGGAAGAACGTCAAAGAGAATTGTTTAAAAAGGAAAGTCAGTATGAATACGACAAGCAATTACAAAAACAAAAACTCATTAAAGAGGCTCGTGAAGCGATTGTAGCAGAAAAAGAAAAGCGTCAAACCTTAATCATTGTAAGTATTGTTATTGTATTATTAATTGTAATTTATTTTGCGATTGTATTAAACAAACGATTAAAAACTACCCGTTCGCAAAAACAATTAATTGAACAACAAAAATCGAGTTTAGAGCAAAAAAATAAAGAGATTATTGACAGTATTACTTACGCCAAACGCATCCAAGATGCTATGTTAACTTCTAACAATTACATTGAAGCGGAAGTCAAAAAATTAAACGCCGAAAGTTTTATCGTTTTTAAACCAAAAGATATTGTGAGTGGTGATTTTTATTGGTTTTATGTTGACGAAAAGACTTTGTATTACATTACGGCTGATAGCACAGGACATGGCGTACCAGGAGGTTTCATGAGTATGTTAGGCATTAACTTATTAAGTGAAATAGTGGTTGAGCGAAAAGTAAAAGATCCAGGCACTATCTTAAATATGTTGCGAGAAGAAATTATCCGTTCTTTAAAAACTGATGAAGGTTACTCGATGGATGGCATGGATGCAACGCTTTGTAAAATTGATACAGAAAAACAGACATTAGAATACGCTTCTGCAAATAATTCTCTTTACGTTATTCGTCAGAGAGAATTATCTGAATATAAATCTCAAAAAATGCCAGTAGGTTACATGGAGAAAGCTATTCCATTTGAAACCTTTACCATTCAACTTCAAAAAGGAGATATGGTTTATACCTTTACGGATGGATTTGCTGACCAATTTGGTGGAGAGAAAGGCAAGAAATTTAAGTACAGTCAATTAAAAACCCATCTTATTGACATGAGTAATCAACCATTAGTTGAGCAAAAAAAATCACTAGATACAACATTTGAAACTTGGAAAGGGATTTTAGAGCAGGTGGATGACGTATGTGTGATTGGGGTTCGTATTTAATTTTTTACTTGTATTAACTATCTGATTTTCATCTTTCAATAGCTGTTTATTTCTCAAAAAACAATCACTTCTTTTTGTATTTTTAGTACATAAATAATAACCATGAATAAAATTTTACCTTTTGTTATTTCTATTGTCCTATCAGGAATAATAGCGGCACAAACACCTTTACATTGCGGTGCAGATGAAATGCGTATTGCTACCTTAAAGCAAAATCCTGAGATAGCTAAAGCAGTGATTAAAAGAGATGCGCAGTTAGAAAACTTTACGCAAAGTTTTATACAGAATGCAAATTTGAATGCTGCTAAAACGAATAGCACAGCTACTTATGTAATTCCTGTGGTTTTTCATGTTATTCATAATTATGGTTCTGAAAACATCTCGGATGCTCAATTAAAAGATGGATTAGATATCGTTAATAAAACATTTCGAAAACAGCACCCTAATAATAGCAGCATTGTAGCAGCCTTTCAGCCAATACATGCCGATTGTGATATTGAATTTCGTTTAGCACAAAAAGATCCAAATGGAAATTGCCATAGCGGTATTAATCGTATTGCTTCTCCATTAACTTCAAGTGGCGATCACCGCGTTAAAAATTTAATTCACTGGCCACCCACACAATATTTGAATGTGTATGTAGTAGCTAACGCTGCTGGGTTAGCTGGACATGCTATTTGGCCAAGTGATGCAGATACTATTCCGTTATGGGATGGGATTGTTTTATCGCACAGTTATGTGGGTACTTTTGGAACATCCAATCTGACGCAATCGGTTGCTTTTGCTCACGAATGTGGACACTATTTAAATTTACAACACATTTGGGGTGGCAATAACGTACCAGGTTTTTATTTTTACCCTTGTGCAGACGTTAATAAAGATTGTAATATCGATGATTTAGTAGCGGATACACCTCCAACGATTGGCTGGCAAAGTTGTAATTTAAATGGTGCATCTTGCGGTAATGTGGTTGATAATGTTCAAAATGCAATGGATTATAGCTATTGCAATATCATGTTTACCAATGGTCAAAAAGCTCGTATGACGGCCTGTTTAAATTCTGCGATTGCAGGAAGAAACAATTTATGGCAAACATCCAATTTAATCGCAACAGGAGTTTACACGACTGCACCATTATGCAAAGCAAATTTTATAAGTAACAAAACCATGGTCTGCCCAAGTGCTAGTTCTGTAACATTTACTAACACATCTTATAACGGAACATTTACATCTGTGCAATGGACATTTGCAGGTGGAACACCTTCAGTATCAAGCGTCTCAAATCCAACAGTTAGCTACTCAACGCCCGGTTCTTATCCAGTTCAATTAAAAGTAAAAAATGGAACAGACTCTTCTATCGTTATCAAACAAAATTACATCAATGTACAATCTAATACTGGTGCAGTTTACCCTTTTACAGAAAGCTTTGAAACCGTAACTACATTAAATGGTACAGAATGGTACTCCAATAATTTAGATACAAGTAATACTTGGCAATTAACTAATTTGGCCTCAACTACAGGAAGCACAAGCATTATGATAGATAACTTTAACAGTAACGTAGATGGCAAAGATGAATTATATAGTCGTGCGATTAATTTAGCAGGCGCGTCAAATGTGAATGTGAATTTTAAATATGCATATGCTAGAAGAGACACTAACAGTGTAGATCAATTGCAATTATTTGGATTAAATTCCTGTGGTGGAGTTTCGCTTCAACGTTTTTCAGCCGTTGGTGGAACTTTACAAACGGTACCTATTCAAACAACAGCTTTTTATCCCACCCAGTTAGCTGATTGGAAATCAGAAACTGCTGCTTTACCAGCATTTTTATTGACTACTGGTTTTCGGTTAAAATTTGTATTTAGTGGGCATGGTGGTAATAATATTTTTATTGATGATATCAATATTGATATTACTACAGGAACAAAAGATATTTCGGAAATGATGGAAGATGTCAATCTTTTTCCTAATCCTTCTGCTGGTTCTTGTGCTTTGAAATTTAATTTATCACAAGCAAAAACATTAACTATCAAAATATTTAATGTCATAGGAGAAAAAGTATATACACATGCTAAAAATGTTTATGAGGAAGGTAATCAAGAAATTAAATTAAATACCAATCACCTTTCAAATGGAATGTATATTGTTCAAATAAGTGATGGAACAAGGGCAATTAATAAGCAATTGGTGATTAGTAAATAAGCAATAGTTTATCTTTATTTTTTGCTATTTCCTTAGTATCTTTAGCCTGTGTCATTTAAACTCATATCAGATTTTCAACCCACTGGCGATCAGCCAACTGCTATTAAACAATTAGTTGAAGGGTTAAACTCCGAAACAAAACATCAAGTATTGTTAGGAGTTACTGGTTCAGGTAAAACATTTACAGCTGCTAACGTAATTCAGCAAGTCAATAAACCAACATTGATTTTAAGTCACAACAAAACCTTGGCCGCTCAATTGTATAGTGAGTTCAAGCAGTTTTTTCCAGAAAATGCGGTAGAGTATTTTGTGAGTTATTACGATTACTATCAGCCCGAAGCTTATTTGCCAACTACTGGCACCTATATAGAAAAAGATTTACAAGTTAATGATGAAATTGAGAAATTGCGTATCAGTGCATCTTCCGCTTTATTATCGGGCAGGAGGGACGTCATCGTAGTCTGTTCAGTTTCTTGTATTTATGGTATTGGTAACCCGACGGACTTTAAAAAGAATATTATTGAAATTGCAGTTGGCAAAGTAATCTCTCGCAATAAATTATTGCACCAATTAGTTGGGGCTTTGTATTCTAGAACCACAGAAGAATTTAAACGAAGTACATTTAGAGTAAAAGGTGATACGGTTGATGTGAATTTATCTTATGCGGATTACGCCGTTCGAATTAGTTTTTTTGGTGATGAAATTGAATCCATTGAAACTTTTGATCCATTACATGGAACCATCATTGAGAAACATGAAGACTTTAGAATCTACCCTGCCAACATCTTTGTAACAGCCCCAGATACTTTACAAAATGCGATGGTTAATATTCAGGATGATATGGTAAAGCATGTGGCCTTTTTAAAATCACAAGGGAAAGATATTGAAGCTAAACGTATTTAAGAACGCGTAAACTATGATTTAGAAATGATGCGCGAATTAGGATACTGTAGTGGTATCGAAAATTATTCGCGCTATATGGATGGTAGAGCGCCTGGTACAAGACCTTTCTGTTTGTTAGACTATTTCCCAGAAGATTATTTGATGATTATAGATGAAAGTCACGCTACTTTACCTCAAGTTCGTGCGATGTTTGGTGGTGACTTTTCTAGAAAACAAAATTTAGTAGAATATGGTTTTCGTTTACCATCAGCGATGGATAACCGACCTTTGAAATTCGAGGAATTTCAATCGATGTTAAATCAAGTGATTTACGTTTCAGCAACACCTGCCGAATATGAATTAGAAATGGCAGAAGGAATTGTGGTAGAACAATTAATTCGTCCAACTGGTATTTTAGATCCCATCATTGAAGTTCGTCCTAGTGGAAATCAAGTAGATGATTTATTAGATGAAATACATAAAGTAGTTGAAAGAGACGAACGCGTTTTAGTAACCACGCTTACAAAACGAATGGCAGAGGAGTTATCTAAATACTTAACCAAATTACAAATACGTTGTCGCTATATTCATAGCGAAGTAGATACGTTGGAACGAGTGGAAATATTACGCCAGTTACGCGTTGGTATGTTTGATGTATTAATTGGGATTAACTTATTAAGAGAAGGGTTGGATTTACCTGAAGTATCTTTAGTTTGTATTTTAGATGCAGACAAAGAAGGTTTTTTAAGAAATGTGCGAAGCTTAGTGCAAACGTCGGGTAGGGCAGCACGTAACGTTAACGGGCGAGTAATTATGTATGCTGATAAAATAACAAACAGCATGCGTATTACGATTGAAGAAACAGGAAGAAGAAGAAAGCGTCAGATTGAATACAATTATAAAAACGGTATTACACCAACACAAGCAGGTAAAAAGGCATTATTACAACCGAATGACCATGGTATAGAAGTAACGGTTGATGGTAAATTAGTAAGAACTTACATTGAACCAGAAGAGTTAAGTTACGCAGCAGATCCGGTAGTTCAATACATGAGTAAAGATGAATTAAAAAAACAAATCACGAAATTAAAATCTGCTATGTTGAAAGCATCTAAAGAAATGGACTTTATGAAAGCTGCCAGTTTACGTGATGAAATGTATGGTTTAGAAAAGTTGTTAGAGAATAAATAGAAATGAAAA
>SYEI01000165.1 GCA_005800865.1 Bacteroidota bacterium
GGGAAGCAAAAGCAGTTACAGGTGGAAATAATATATTTTATGGAATAATGACTGAAAATGCTACAACAAATTCATCAACTCCATATTCACAAATAGGAGTTCTTTGTGGAAAAACTACTGATGGAGATAAATATTTAGATACAACTTACACAGCTGGTGGATTCGGAACATCAGCAAATGGAGATATTCTTGGATTTGCTTTAGATTTAAGTAGTGGAACAAAGAATTTAACTATTACTAAAAATGGTGCATCTTTAACAGGTGGTTCAGTAAATTTAAGTTCAAACTTTAATAATGTAAATATATTTGCTTTTTTTGCTGGGAATAGTAGTAGTGCTTCTGCTGGTTGGGAAGCAAACTTCGGTAACCCATTATACTCAGCTAACTCTTATGCAGATGCAGAAGGTTTTGGTAATTTCAGTTATGCAGTCCCAGCAGGGTACTTTGCATTATGTTCTAAAAACTTAGCGGAGTACGCATAATGGCATACACAACAATAGATAACCCAGTAGAATATTTTAATACAGTTCTTTATACTGGTGATGATACTACAAATAGAAGTATTACAGGAGTTGGATTTCAACCAGATTGGACTTGGATTAAATCAAGAAGTAATGCTTATTTCCATGAACTTTATGATGCAGTAAGAGGTTTTTCAAGTACTACAAATGGTAGAGTATTATATTCAAATTCAACTAGTGCTGAAGGAACACCTAATACATTTAATTCATTTAATATAGATGGATTTACAGTATCAAAACAAACTGGTGAAGTTGGAACTAATGGAAATGGTGCTACATTTGTAGCATGGAATTGGCTTGGTGCAAACTCAACTACATCAAACACATCAGGTTCTATCACAAGCACAGTATCAGCTAATACAACAGCAGGATTTAGTATTGTAAGTTATACTGGTAATGGAACAAATGGTGCTACGATTGGTCATGGTTTAGGTGTTGCACCAAAAATGATTATTGCAAAAAGAAGAAATGGTGACCCTGAAGACTGGAATGTTTATCACGCTTCTCTTGGAAATACGAAAAGAATATTATTAAATTCAACTGCAGCCGAAGAAACTAATGCTGTTTGGTTTAATACAACTCCAACATCAAATTTATTTTATGTTAGTGGGATTGGTTCAATTAATGAAAATGCTGGTACATATATCGCCTACTGCTTCGCTGAAATAAAAGGATATAGCAAGTTTGGTTCATATACTGGTAATGGTTCAACTGATGGAACATTTGTCTATACTGGATTTAAACCTGCTTGGGTTTTAATAAAAGTTACAAGTACAGTAGATGGTTGGCTTTTAATGGATAATAAAAGAGATGTTTATAACCAAGTAATTAATCAATTAGAACCAAGTGCTAGTAATGCGGCATCTGATAACACAGCTAGAGCAATGGATTTTTTAAGTAATGGTTTTAAATTTAGAAGTGCAAATACACAAAACAATCAATCAGGTGCAACATATATCTACATGGCATTTGCCGAAAATCCTTTTGTTTCTTCAACTGGCATACCTACTACTGCTAGATAAACAAGACTAATAAGTATCTAGCTTTTGAGCATAGATTGAGTATAATGATAATATGCCTTTACAGAAGATACAATTTAAGCCAGGATTCAATAAACAACAAACTGCAACCGGAGCCGAAGGGCAATGGATTGATGGAGATTTTGTAAGATTTCGTTATGGCGAGCCAGAAAAAGTTGGTGGTTTTGAACAATTAAACATTCTCACGCTCGCGGGTCCCGCGCGCGACCAGCATACTTGGACAGCATTAGATGGTAAAAAATATGCAGCAATAGGTACATCTAAATTATTAGTTATTTATTATTCAGGAAATTTTTTTGATATTACTCCACTTGGCACAGCTTTAACTTCTTGCACTTATACATCTGTAACAGGATCTACAACCGTTACTATTAATAAAGCAGCTCATGGATTAGAGGTAGGTGATTATATTATTTTTACATCTGTAACAACTCCAGGATCACCTTCAACAAGTTATACATCAGCTAGTTTTGAAACTAATACTTTTCAAGTTATTTCAGTTCCAACGGCAGCAACTTTTACAGTTACGATGGCAACTGCAGAAACAGGATCAGGTGTTACTGCAGGAGGATCATTAACTACAACTCCTTATGTTACTGTAGGCCCCGCTGCTCAAACTTCTGCTTATGGATGGGGTACAGGTTATTGGGGTGGATCTATTCCAACTTCAATTACAACTGCTTTAAATGGTAATATTAATTCATCAGCTGGAACAATTACAGTTACTTCAACAGCTGGATTTCCAGCAGGCTCTGCATCTGTTCCAGGTCGAATAGATATAGGCACAGAATTAATTACTTACACAGGCACAACTGCAACAACTTTTACAGGTTGTGGACGAGGTGCTAATGGTACAACTGCTGCAGCTCATCTAAGCGGTGCAGTTGTAACGAATGCAACATCTTGGGTAGATTGGGGTGAAGAATCAAATACTGCAGCAGCTCAACTTGCTCCTGCTTCCTGGTCACTTGATAACTTTGGCCAAATACTTGTTGCAACAA
>SYEI01000166.1 GCA_005800865.1 Bacteroidota bacterium
CCTTTTTCAATATCCCAATTTGCCCATAAATCATATTGATCGGCGATGCGAGTTCTGATTTCGGTAGAATTTAAAATCTGTAATAGTTTTTCTGCATCATCCTCATCACCCAAATCCATGTAATCTTCTTGAGCACCTTGGTTTTGTTCGATTAATAATTTTGATACAGAGAATGTACGAGAAGGAAAAACAATAACCGTTGCCTTGTATTGCGGAGACATTAAAAATGAAATGGCAATAGATAGTACGGCAGCAATTACAGTTACAATAATCAACTTCTTCCTCCAAGTATATATTTTAGCTAAAAGCTTTACTGACTCGTTATTTAAATCCGATTGATTCATGCTGGATGTTGTAGTTCTTAATTGCTTTATGAAATGACTTTGTTTTTAAATTATTATTTGTCGTTTCATCCGCCAAATATACTATTTTCAAATAAAAAACAGCTTTTTTTTTGAGGATTTAGGTAAGTATTTGAAATTGTTAAGCTAATAAATAGATACTGTAAAACGCTTATTTGTACTTCACAAATCTGAAGATTGATTTAACACTTACTAAGCCAGATATAAATGCCCACATACCGCAGAAAACAACCATAATTGCAAAATTAATCATCCAGTTTTGAGTAAATGAACGCGACAACATGTTAAATACAACAATACCAATTATAAATACGATAACAGATAAAATCAATCTTACATTAACTTTAAACTTAAATATTTTGTAGGCAAAATAAATTTGAATACCCGCTGTAAAAAACTGAGTAATTAAACTAGAAATGGCACTTCCATAAGCCTTGTAATATGGTATTAAAATGAAGTTTAGCACTAAATTAATGCAAATGCCAATAATAGCCATCGTATTTAACTGCTTTAAGTTTCCATTTGCCGTTAATAACGTTCCAAAAATATAAGTAGTGGAAACAGCCGTAAAACACAACATTAATATACTAAACTCAGCTGCCGAATCCATTACTCCATGATTGATAATGGCAGACAATTCGCTTGAATAAAAGAAACATCCTACCGATACTACTAGTGCTGGAGTCACTAATAAAATAAAGGACAGTTTAACTAATTGTTCTACATTTTCTTTATGCTTAATCATTCTGCTAAATACAGGAATGAGTTGAATAGAAAACAAATACGCAATCATATTACCTGCTTCCAATAATCGAAATGCTTTGGCATATATACCTGCTTGTTCAGCACCTATGCCAGCTGGCAATAAATAACCCAACATAACGCTATCTAATCGGTTATAAAAAGTCATTAATAGTACCAAAATAGCAAACGGAAAACTTTGCTTTAAAATCATTAAGCTAAATGGCCAGTTCCATTTTAAAGTAAAATGGTCGGTTTTATAGTAAACGGTTGCAAATGCTATAACTGCTGTTAAGAGATACCCAATGGTTTGAGTATAAACAAACGTCATAATGTCGATTTCGATACCAAACCACCTCAACAATAAACCTAAACATAAAAATATCATTATAACCCTATCGGCTACCGATACAAAACTGTCTGTTTTAAATAAATGCAATCCTAAGAGACTAGAACGCAAATACAAAATCATACTTATTAAAAATTGGTTAACTGCTAATATGGTTAACAATTTCATATACCTAAATTCATAACCCATTATCCAACCTAAAAGAAGAGTAACCACAAAATAAACAACACCTAGTGCCAGTTTTAAAGAAAATAAACTACTAAAGTGCTTAGTTAATAAGTGATTGTTTTGAGCTATATTTTTATTATTGAATTGAGTTACCCCAAAATCAAGAATAATATTTAGTAAAAACGAAAAGTTAAATAAAATGGCATATTCACCATAAGAAGCATTACCAACAGCATTTTGAACCGCAGGCTCAATTCCTAAAGGCCAAAAGGGCTTAATTAATAAATTAAGAACTATTAAAAAAGCAATATTTTTGACAAACTTCTTCTGCTGCATAAAACGGACGGCAAATATATTGTTTTTTGTGGTTGTTTAATCAATTTTATGAAACGTAGTAAGTAGCAAAATATTGTCTTACAATGCTAGTTCAATTGCTGGGTCCCAATAGTGTTTTTTAAGATTTACGACCGTATCATTTTTTACCTCTATTTTTTCTTTTTCAAGTAACTCCTGCATTAAATACGGCGTGCTAAAATGATGTTTTCCAGTTAGTTGTCCGTTTCTATTCAGTACACGATGAGCTGGAACAAATTCTTTTTGAGAATGTGAGGCATTCATAGCATAACCTACAACTCGAGATGAGGATTTGGCACCTAAATAATTCGCGATGGCTCCATAGCTAGTTACCCTCCCTTTTGGTATTAAACGAACCACTTGAAATACCTGATCAAAAAAATCAGACTGTGTTTTTGCCATCACTGTATCATTAAATTACAACCTCTCAAATCACTATTATCAAATCTTCCAAGTATCTCAAAATGAGAATCTTGATTTAATCTTCCTAAATCTTTTGTTTCTATAAAGGCACAGGAATTTAGGTTTGCTAAATCAATGACATTTACTCCTCCACTCTTTCTTTCTTTTACATAAGTAAATGGATCATTCATATCTCTTATCAAAACTTTCATCCATGGCGAACATTGAAATACACCATCTTGTTTTGAATACGCTTGAGATAATAATTCTGTCATTCCATACTCGCTATGAATTACTTCTACCTTAAGCAACTGTTTTAAGATTAGGTGTAGTTCTTCTTTTAACAACTCTTTCCTCCTACCCTTCATCCCTCCGGTTTCCATAACTATAAAATCATTGGTTAACTCAACTCCCATTTCTGCCAAATCTAATAAGGCGTAAGTCACTCCTAACAAAATCGTTTTCTGCTTGGTTTGTTTTAACTCCTCAATCGTTTTCTTTAAGTCTTGAAGATTATTTAAATAAAAACCGCTTTGTGGATGTTGGGACTCTTGAATCAATTTATCAAACATATAAACTAAAGAGGAACCCGTTCGCTCTAAATAATTTGGCAACAGAGCTAAAATACAGTAATCGGATGGGTTACCATAAAACAACTCAAAACCTTGATGAAAAGAGCTTTCGTAAATAGAAATATCATTTACATAATGCTTAGAGGTTATTTGCCCTGTTGTTCCACTACTCGAAAAACAAACGGCATTATCCTGTATTTCATCACAAATTACTGCTTTTGATTTAAAAAACTCGATAGGTAAAAAAGGAATATGGGAATAATGTTTAACGGTTTCAGGATTAATTTTCAAACCCGAAACGTAAGCCTTGTATATTGAATTATGTTGAACTTGATAATTAAAAACATCCAATGCCACCAAATTAAAATCATCGTCGCTTGAATTAAAATTTAATTTAAACACTTTTTTTTGAATATCTTTTAATATCGACAATTAGACTTTATTAATTTTTGCGTAAATTTATGCTGAATTATTCATGAAGGTATCTTTTTTTAAATATTTATTCATCTTTTCTGTTATAGGTTTTATTACGTATGCATGCGTAAAAAAAACAACCTATCCTACTACCCCTGAAATTGAATATTCTGATTTTATTCCTTTTGTTGGCGACTCAGCTGATTTGAAAATAAATTTTACAGATGGTGATGGCGATATTGGTGTGAGCGGAAACGATTCAACCAGAAATTTATGGTACACTTATTATTATTTAGATACCATTACCTTGCAGTATAGAGCTTACACCATTTACGATCCTGTTACTGGTAATGATGATACTTTAAGAAACAGTTATATCATCAAAGCACCAATTGATTCTTATAAAGGGAAACCTATTAGTGGAG
>SYEI01000167.1 GCA_005800865.1 Bacteroidota bacterium
AGCCGTGTTTCCTGTTGTTCCACTAATAGATCCAGCCGCTCCAGCCGTACTTGATCTCACATCAAAGGATCCGCCTCCAGCGGTTGCTTTTGTTACACTAAACGTAGGAGAGGCTACCCAACTTACTGTATTTGTTGGATAAGCAGTCCAATTAAAGGTTTGAGAAAAAATACTAGTAAAAATAAAACAGAATACTAGTGTTAATGTGTTTTTTATAAAAGCCATAAAATTATGTATTAATAACAACCAATATTATAACAAAATAAAATTAGGTGGTAGAGTGCCACCCCCCTCTTAAATAATGATTTATATCGCCATAAAATAATATATTTGAAATAGAAACTATTGACTAAACTATATGGAAAACCATAAAATCAATTATAAAGTATACACTATAGTTCTAATAATAGCTTTGTTTTGCTTATCTTTTAATGGCTTTGCTCAGTATCCCTATGAAATAAATAAATTATTAAAAGAGGTAAAAGAAGCTTCTTTTGGTGATTCGGCTACCCTTTTTAAAATTGGAAACCAAACCATTCTTAAAACTTCTCAAACAAAATACAAAGGAGCAGAGGCAGAAGTAAATATTTACTATGGTAACTATTTTTATTACACGCGTAATATTGATCGTGCAAAATTTTATTTTGAAAAAGCAAAATCAATAGCCCAAACATTTTCTAATACACACATCGAAACACTAGCTAACATTCGACTCATATTTATTGATTACGAATTAGGAATTAACGAAGGTGCCGAACAAGACTTTCTTAATTTACTGCTTGAAACCAAACAAACTAAAGATTTCGAAAATCATGCTGAGTTATTGAATTTATTAGGAATTATAAAAGAATCAAAAAATGAATTACAAGCCGCAGCAGAGTTATACATTGAAGGATTAGCATTTTCTGAATCACACGGCTTACCACATTATCCATCTGTTTTTAGAAACAATCTTGGCTTAATTAAATTATATTCCAATCAAACTGATGATGCGTTAATTGATTTTGAGAAGGGTTTAGAATCTGCTAAAAATGAAAATGATAAAAATTTAGCAAGTCATATTCAAATTAATATTTGTTTGATTTACGTAAAGAAAAATCGTGTAAAAGAAGCCTTAGAGATTTTTAATGATGTTATTAATTATACCCGTTTAAATAATCATCCTAGAGAATTATCGGCCGCATTTATTAATATTGGTGCAGAGTTTAATAGATCCAATAAACCAGAACTAGCTTTAGCTTACCTTGATTCATCCATTAATATTTTAGAAAAAACAGAATTACATTCTGAATTAACGGAAGGCTATCTTGGAAAAGCAGAAGTGTTAATAAGCTTAAAGAAAAACAACGAAGCAAAAAAAATTCTTGAGTTAGCAAAAGCATTATTTGTAAAAACGAATAACTTGAATAACCAAGCAAGCTATAATTATTTACTATATACTATCGAGAACTCTGAGGGAAAACATCAATCTGCTTTAAACTACTATTTATCTTACGAAAACATTAAAGATAGTCTTGAAAAAACATTAAACGGTAAGCTTTTACAAGAACTGCAATTAAAATATAATGTCCAGAAAAAAGAAGTGGAGTTGGAAAAAGAAAAATCTAAAAACTTATTACTAGAACAACAACATCAAGATGAGCGTTTTTTTAAGTGGCTATCTATAGGTATTGCGGTCATCGTTTTGATTTTAGTTATCGGTTCTGTTTACTATTTATATTCTATAAAAATTAGAGAAAAACAAGCTTCTTTTAGCCGACAACTCATAGAAAACATTGAAGAAGATCGTTTACGAATATCCATGGACTTACATGATGATATTGGCCAATCATTGTCGATGATTAAATCAAAAATAACTGTTTTAAAACAAGATTCTGAAGACAAAGTTTTAGAAACTGAACTCGCTAGAGTTATTGAACAAACCAGAGAGATTTCCAAAAACTTATATCCTTCGTATTTGGAAAAAATTGGCTTAGTAAGATCTGTTGCTCGGTTAATGGAAAATATTCAATCCTCAACAAAAATAGAATGTAGCTTTGATGTAACAGATAAGGTAGAAGAATTATCTCTTCAAAGCAAAACTCATATTTATCGCATTTTACAAGAGTGTACAAACAATACGATAAAGCATGCCAAGGCAAGTGCACTAAAAATATCCATTACTGAAAAAAATAGTGAATTTATTCTCATTTACCAAGATAATGGCATAGGCATGTCCTCTAAACAAAAGGATGGACTTGGTTTATTATCGATTTTAGAACGGGCAAAAATTATTAACGGAAGTGTTAATTTTGAAGATAAAACAAATAAAAGTTTTAAATTAACGCTAAAATTCAGCGCCTAAATGAGCCAGATTAATACATTACTAATTGCAGATGATCATCCTATTTTTAGAAAGGGTTTGATGGATTTACTGCAGCACTCTTTTCCGAAAGTTAAAATTATTGAATGCCATAATGGAGCGGAAGCAATTGACGGTATTTTAAAACAAAAGCCTGACATCGCTATTTTAGACATCAATATGCCTGAAGCAAATGGATTAGATGTTTGTAAGCGTGTTATTAAAGAACAATCTACTACAAAAATCATCATCCTTACCATGTATCAGGAAAAGGAAATGATTAAAAACGCCATGTTATCAGGAGCTATGGGCTATATTTTAAAAGATAATGCTGTAGATGAAATTATGGACTGTGTAAATACGGTAGCGAATGGTGAAAACTATATTGGCACTGCTATGTTGCCTTATCATAACGAACTTTCGATTGAAGACAAGAAGAAACAACAATTAGTTGAAGGCTTAAAAGCTTTAAGTCAAGCTGAATTAAAAACGCTTAAGCTAGTAAGTCAAAATAAAACGTCTAAAGAAATTTCGGAGCTATTATTTTTATCCGAAAAAACAGTGGAGAATTATCGCTCTCGTATTTGCCAAAAATTAGAATTGCCTCCTCGTAATAATAGTTTAGTAATTTGGATTAGCGAGAATAAAGAGCTGTTATCCTATATCAGCGAGTTTTAGTTTATATACATAAGCATGTATAATTATTGTTACCATTTTAAGGGTGACGTTAAATTAAATTCAATATACTTTTACGATTAATGTTATTTTCTTATCAATGACTTAATAATAACCTTAATTCATTGAAATAATTTAGCGAAATGAAACATATTTTCGCTCTCTTATTTATTTCCTTAACGGGAATTTCTCAAACCGTATCCCGTGGCCCCTACTTGCAGCAAGCAACGCCCACTAGCATTATTGTTAAATGGAAAACGAGTACAGCTACTAACACAAAAGTAAACTATGGTCTTTCTCAGTCAAATTTGAGTATGGCTGTTACTAATACGGTGTCATCAATCAATCATGAAATAAAAATTACAGGTTTACAACCCTACACAAAATATTATTACACTATTGGCACAACAACTTCTACATTAGTTACTACTGCTCCCGACATTTTTTTTAGAACAGCGCCTAATTACGGACAAAAAGGTGATTATCGCTTTTGGGTAGTTGGAGATGCTGGAACTGGTGGGAATAGTCAAAGAGATACAAGAACTTCTTTTTTGAATTACAGTAATAACAAAAACATTGACGGTTGGATTTGGTTAGGCGACAATGCTTATGATGGTGGATTTGATAGCGAATACCAAGCCAACGTATTTAGTAATAATACTTTTGAGGCGCCATTAAAAAATATTGTTGTATGGCCTGCCATTGGTAACCACGATTATAATCATAATATTCCTTTTTCACCTTCTCCAGCTTACTTTGATATTTTCACACTTCCTGCAAATGCAGAATGTGGTGGAGTGCCATCAGGAACTGAAAAATACTATTCTTACAATTATGGCAATATACATTTTGTTGTTCTCGATTCATACGACGTTAGCCGTTCTTCAACAGGAGCCATGGCTACTTGGATTCAAAATGATTTAACAGCTAATACTCAACCTTGGGTAATCGCCTATTGGCATCATCCACCGTACACAAAAGGAAGTCACAATTCGGATAACTCCAATTTTTTAGATGGTGAATTAGTTGATATGCGACAAAATATTATTCCCATTTTAGAAGCAAAGGGAGTAGATTTAGTTTTAAACGGGCATAGCCATGTTTACGAACGCTCTTATTTATTAGATGGACATTATGGCTATTCTGGTTCATTAACTCCTGCTATGAAAAAAGACAATACTTCAGGCAGTTATCCAGGAGATTGTGCTTACCACAAACAAACTCAAGCAACGAGCTCTCACAAAGGAACAGTATATGTGGTGTGTGGTTGTTCTGGAAAAAATGATTCAAGTCCTTCGTCTGGCTGGCCACACCCAGCAATGTATAAATATGAAAATACGATTTATGGCTCAATGGCAGTAGATGTAAAAGACAATAAACTAGAAGGCAAATTTATAACATCAACAGGTACTGTATTTGATTCGTTTACCATTATAAAAAATGCAGGAGGAAGTAAAACGTATACGGTTTGTCCGAATGAACTAATTACTTTAAAATCAACTTTTCCTGACCAAGTAACTTGGTTCCCAGCATCTCAACAATCAGATTCTCTTACTATTAGTACGCCAGTAAGTACTGTAGTATATGCAACAGATTTGGCCGGATGTATTAAAGATACGTTTCATATCAATGTTATTTCTAATCCATTGTGTTCAGTAACTGGGTTAAATGATTTTGATTCGAATGAGTTTTTAGTTTATCCAAGTCTTTTAGAAGAATCCGCTAATCACATAACTATTGAAAGTGTGTACTCGATTCCTGCTGTCATAAAATTGATAGATATTAATGGAAAAGAAATACAAAACAACCAAATAGAATTAACAACTGGCAAAAATACGTTAGCTGTTCCAAACGCTCTTTCATCTGGCATCTACTTCCTAAAAATTACTACTGACTCTCACGAAAAAAACTACAAACTATATGTTAAATAAAATTCTACTTTCGATAACTCTACTTTTTACTATATATAAAACCCAAGCTCAATGTGTTACGACTAATGTTCCTGGAGATTTTATTATTAATTCAAGCATTATTTTATCGGGTACTTATAATGTTAGTGGAACATTTAAAGTAGCGCCTTTTGTTACTGTTTATGTTAAGGCATATTCATCAGGTGGATGTGGCAAACTAATTATTAATGCACAAAAAATTATAGTAGAAGGAACTATTGACGGTAATTATGCTGGTAATGTTGGTGGAACGGGAGGACTAGGTGGAAACATTGTAAGTAGTTTAACAGGAGATCAAACGGCTATTAATACATGCAGCAATAAAGATAATACAGGAATTATTGTGGTGGAGTCTGGAAAATTTGGAAGTAACGGTGTTGGAACTGGTGCTGGATTACAAGGACAAAACGGACAAAATGGTTCTGGTCCAAAACAACAATGTTTAAGTAATGATGATGAATGCGGCATGATTGGAGGCTCTGGCGGTGCTGGTGGTGGAGGTGGTGCAAGTTATGGAGGCATTGGTACTTCGGCAGCAAATGGTGGTAATGGAACAAGTACCTATACAGCAACAGGCGTAAATGTTTCAACTGGTTATATTGTATTTGCAGGTACTGGCGGCGCCGGTGGAAATGCTGGTAACGTTTTTGGTACTGCCACAGGTCCAGATATTGACTTAGGCTCAAGTGGTGCTGGCGGCGGCGGCGGCGGAAGATCTTACGACGTTGGATTGGCTGGCGGAAAAGGTGGTAATGGCGGCGGACTAGTACAATTAATTGCTAGTGATTCTGTAAAAATTATAGGTAAGGTTTTAGTAAACGGCGAAAATGGTGCTAACGGCGGCGATGGAGGTAATGGTGGAATTAGTCCTAATTGTTGTTCGGATGGTTGCGACGATTCTGGCGAAGCAACTTTATCCTGCGGTGCAGGTGCTGGAAGCGGCGGCGGCGGCGGTTCTGGTGGTGGCATTTATATAGAATCACAAACTTTAGCATTAATTACAGGCACCTTACAAAGCAATGGTGGCAATGGTGGTAATAGTGGACAAAAAGGAAATGGAACTACTACTAATTATTCGGGAGGTGTGTTTTGTGGAAATCAAACAATTACTAGCGGTAACGGAAGTCTTGGTAACAAGGGAGGAGCAGCAGGGGGAGGTAGAATTAAAATATTTGTTCCCACTTGTTCGTCTTCAACAGTAAGCCCAATTTATACTATTAACGGCGGCACAGGTTTTACTAACGCTTCAAGCGGAAGCTATCAAGTAATCTGCGGGGTTACGAATTTAAATGAGGCGATAAAAGAACAATATGCTTTAAAAGTATTTCCAAATCCCTTTTCTGAAACGGTAACATTAACATTCAAATTCGATGAAACTCCAGAAAACATGAGTGAAATTAATGTCTTAAATACTTTAGGAATGGTTATCAAAACCATTTCATCAGATGATTTAAAATACAATAGAACGATTCAAATTGATTTATCTGAACTTTCATCTGGCATTTACTTTATAAAAACAACCATTAATAACTTGAGTTATGATTACAAAATTATTAAACAGTAAATTTCTCTTTTTATTATTTACTATTTGTGCCACTAATATAAGCGCACAAGTATTAAGAAGCTCTGCATTAGAAACATGCTTAGCGCCTTTCTATCATGGCGTTGCATCTGGTGATCCAATGCCTGATAAAGTTATTATTTGGACAAGAGTAACGCCTGATACAGTTTCGTCAGACCCAATTTTAGTGTCTTGGCAAATGGCAACAGATACTGGCATGACAAACATTGTTCAAGGCGGTAGTTTAATTACAAGTAATGTAGCTGACTATACTGTAAAGGTAGATGTTACCAACTTAAATGCCAACACATGGTATTATTATGAGTTTGAGTGTAATGGTAAAAAATCACCGAGAGGGAGAACAAGAACAACTCCACTTAACAATGGTGACAGTTTAAGATTTGCTATCGTATCATGTGCTAATTTAGAAGCAGGTTTTTTTAATGCCTATAAAGTTTTATTGAATAGAGCTGATTTTGATGCCGTTATTTGTTTAGGGGATTACATTTATGAATATGAGTCGGGCGGCTATTCTCCTAATGCAACTGCTAATCGTCAGTGGTTACCAGCCAACGAAATTTTATCATTAAGCGATTACAGACAACGCTATTCCACTTATCGTTTAGATGATGATTTGAGAAGATTGCATCAACAATTTCCATTTATCACAATATGGGATGACCACGAATCGGCAAATGATGCCTGGATGAATGGTGCGGAAAATCATACACCTGCAAGTGAAGGTCCTTTTGCCATTAGAAAAGCAAATGCCAAACAAGCCTATTTTGAATGGTTGCCAATTAGGCAACAAGCTGGTGCTACAGACCCTTATCAATTATTTAGAAAATTATCCTATGGTAATTTAGTAGATTTTATTATGTTGGATACACGTCTACATGGCCGCGATTTACAAGCAGGAACTACTGGCGCTACTGTAACCTCAACTACTAGACAGTTATTAGGTACAGATCAATTTACGTGGTTAGGAAACCGTTTAGACTCTTCGGCAGCTCAATGGAAAGTGTTAACTCAACAAATCATGATTGCGCCATTAAAAGTATTTGGCCAAGCAGTAAACGGTGACCAATGGGATGGTTATCCGGCTGAAAGAAATAGAGTGTTTAATCATATTTTATCTCACAATATAACCGATGTTGTAGCTATAACAGGAGATATTCATTCGTCCTGGGCTAACGACTTACCTACTGCTTCTTATAACGGAACTACAGGATCGGGTTCGGCTGGTGTTGAGTTTGTGGGGCCAAGTGTTACGTCTCCTGGTTTAAGTATACCTTTGGGAGCTGCCGCTATACAAGCCTCTAACTCTCATATCAAATATGCTGATCTTTCGCAACATGGTTTTATGATATTAGATGTTAATGCCACAAGAACGCAATGTGATTGGTACTATACAAATACTATTGATAATTCATCAAATGCATATACACATGCAAAATCAATGTGTGTCAATCATTTAGAACGATTTTTAAGAAACACAAACTCCGCAAGCATGCCACGAAATAGTGTGTATGGAATTATGCCTCCTATCTGTCCAAGAGTATTAAATATTTCAACAAGTTTAATTAGCCAAAATAATGTTCGTATACTAAATGTATTCCCTAATCCTGCACAAAAAGAATTAGTGATTAGTTTTTTAGGACAACAAACAAAAAGTGGAAAAGTGACTATGTATAATACGGTGGGTCAAAATATGTTTGAGTTAAGTTTCAACGAAAACGATATTTATAACATCCAGTTGCAATTAGATGTCAGTCATTTAGCTCAAGGTTTATATAATGGTTCTATAGAAATAAATAATCAAACCCTATTTTTTAAATTTGTCAAAGAAGCGGGTAAATAATGTTTTACAAATTTATGGGTAACCCTATAAAAGTAGGCGTTCTGTTTATTGTTGTTATTATTGGTTGTTCTTTTTTCAGTTCAAACGATTCCGCATTTTCTTCAACTGAAAATTATAATTACGTCAATCGTCATACGAATCAGTTAATTTCAATTTTAGATAAAAGTGTCCTGTTAGCAGATTCTATCTTTATAGAAAAAAGATTAAGTCAGTTAAGAGCCAATTATTTCATTGCTAGAAGTTATTATAAACACATCGAATGCTTTTTAGAATACAGCTCTCCCTTTGATGTCAAATACTTTATTAACGGTCCTTTAGTAAAAAAATCCGATTTAGAAATTGGTACACGCATTGTTGATCCGCATGGATTCCAGGTTATTGAAGAACAATTATTTGGTGTTGATTCTATTGATGTTCCTTTATTAGTATCAGAACTAACCTTGTTAAGAGAAAGTTTTAAGGGTTTCAAAAATAAATTAAAAAATATAAACATCAATGACTCTCAAATAATTGAGATGATGCAATTTGAAATGATAAGAATAAGTAGCTTAACCTTAAGTGGCTACGACGCCTCATTTACAAAAACAAATAGCCTTGAGTGTATCAGTGTTTTTGAGGGATGCAGAGCATTATTAGATGGTATCAAAAAGAATAATTTGAAATCTTATCCTACGGAAAATCACCTGAAATTAATTGCACAATTAAGATTAGCTGAAAATTATTGTTCCATCAATAAAAACTATGATTCCTTTAATCGTTTGTTTTTTATCACACAACACATCAAACCTATTTACAAACAATTGGTGAAAATGCATCAAGCAACTATTTTTCCTTATACTCAAGTAGATTATGCCATTAATTTGAATAACGAGAAAGTGTTTGAAAAAGAGTCTTATAACATCAATTACTTTTCAATTCACACGGTTGATACTTTTGGTTTGGCCTCACAAGCAAAATTAGGTGAATTACTGTTTTTTGATCCTGTGCTGTCGGGTAATAATAAACGAGCCTGTGCTTCTTGTCACAATCCTGAAAAAGCTTTTACTGATGGTTTTGAAAAAGGAGTGTCTTACGAAAAAAGTGTATTAGATCGTAACACCCCTTCTTTACTAAATACAATTTTTCAAAAGAATTTTTTTTATGATGGAAGAGCTCGACAATTAGAACAGCAAGCTAACGATGTGCTTCACAATCAAAAGGAAATGAATTCGACTATTGAAGACATGATTAGCAAATTAAACCAAAGTCAAGAGTATCAACAATTATTTAAACGGTCTTTTAAAGGAACTCCCGACACCGTCATAAATTATTATGGCATGTTAAAGGCAATTGCAGAGTATGAAAAAACACTCATATCTATGAATAGTCGATTTGATAAATATATTAAAGGTGATTACAAGCAATTAACTAAACAAGAAATTAATGGATATAATCTCTTTTCAGGAAAAGCATTATGCGGTAGTTGTCATTTTTTTCCATTGTTTAATGGACTAGTGCCTCCTATTTATAATGATACTGAATATGAAGTTATTGGCGTGCCTGAAAAAATGAATAGTAAAGAAATTGATAAGGACCAAGGAAGAATCGTTGTGTCAAGAGTAAATATACATCAATATGCTTTCAAAACACCAACCGTAAGAAATAGTGCATTAACTGGTCCATATATGCACAACGGTGTATATAAAACACTCGACGATGTTATTGATTTTTATAATAAAGGGGGTGGACAAGGACTGGGAATTAATATTCCACATCAAACATTACCTTTTGATTCGTTGCAATTAACTAAACAAGAAATAAGTAACATCAAATCATTTATGTTGTCGTTGACAGATACAACAGGTCTTAACAAAAGACCAAAAAAACTACCATTGTTTAAAGATGAAACATTAAATCATCGAATTGTTGGTGGTGAATATTAATTAATCGATGAGTTTATGTGTTTAATCTAATAACATTTAAACTAACATTAATTTCATATCTACATAAGATTAGTAATTGACATTTGCACAAATATTTTTAAAGCAAATACTATGAAATACATTTATCTATTACTTATAACATCTTTTGTTTTTTCTAGTTGTAAACAAGAACAGAAATCACAGGACCCCGAATTACAAGAAATTGTAAAACGAAATACGATTGTCATCAAGGGTTCTGACACAGAGCTACCGATGGTAAAAGATCTATCGAAAGCGTTTTCGAGAGAACGAAATGACATTATGATTGATATATCAGGTGGCGGAAGTAGTATTGGAATTGAAGCACTAATTAATAACGAAACCGATATTGCAAATTCGTCGAGAGAAATGAAGCCATCAGAAATTGAGCGTGCTAAAAAAAATGGAGTAAATCCAATTCCAATTATGTTTTCAGTTGACGCCTTGGCTATTATCACTCATTCGGAATTAGGAGTTGACAGTTTATCAACGGAGCAACTCACACAAATTTTTTCGGGAGAAATTAAAAATTGGAAAGAATTAGGCGGTCCTGATTTATCAATTGTGGTTTATGGAAGAGATAGTACTTCTGGAACCTACTCTTATTTGAAAGATAAATTTATTAGAGCTCCATATTCTGCCAAAATGAATCATCTTCATGGAAATGCAGATGTTGTAAAAGCCGTACAAAACAATAAAGCGGGAATTGGTTATGCAGGAGTTGGTTTTTTAATGGATGAAAATGGAAAACCAAATGGCAGTATTTGGGCTATGCCTATTTATATTAAAGGTTCTAGCGCTTATTCTCCTTATGAAGTTGCTGCCGTAAAAAAAGGAGATTATGTTTTAACACGACCATTATATCAATATATTAATGGAAAGCCTAGTCAACAAATTTATGACTTTATTATGTCGGAGTTAACACTAAGAGGCCAAGATGTTATTAAAATGCATGGCTATTTTCCTATAAATGATTATCAGGCCGAAATAAATAAATTAAACGGATTGTAATGCGAGCAAATAGTTTTTCTTCTAAAGATTAATCAATTCTATTTCTGAACAAATATTAAACATATCCTAAGTATAAGATAATGTGTTGGACACGATAACTTTTCAACTAGTCGATACTTTTGAAATAGATTATCCAAATCTCCTTACATGAAAAAAGTATTTCTGTTATTTAGTTTAATAGTAAATCAATTACAAGCTCAAACCAATTTAAGCGCAGGTGATATTGCTGTCATTGGTTTTAAAACAAATACAAATACAGATGGGGGGAACGATGCAATCAAATTAGTTAATCTGATTGATTTACAATGCAACACAACTTTTATTATTACTGATAATAATTGGAGAAACAGTTCTCCAATTGGGTGGGCATGTGATGATGACGAATTTGGTTTATTAATTACATGCAACACAACCATTTCTGCCGGTAGCATATTTTATATTGATGTAAGTGCGGCAGGAGGTACAGCAGTCTGTTCGGGAGGCACAATAACCAAAACCGCTATAGGAAATCCATGGGGAACAGACTATGGTTTAAGTAGTGGTGGAGATAATATTTACATTTTACAAGGAACAAGAGTAGCGTCGGTTTTTATTTTTGCAATTAAAAATGGAGTGTTTGCAAACAACACTTGCAGCAATAAAGATCAAGCTGGAATTCCTGCTGGATTAACATTAGGAACAAATGCAATAGAAATGGGCTCAAGTCAAAACCAATGGCATTTCAATTGTGCTTCAAATAATGGAACACGATCAACTATAAGAACAGCTATTTGTAATGCTGCAAATTGGACAACAACTGGTGGACAAAGTTGGAATACAACCTCTGGTGTATTTACTATAACCGACGGAAATTTTCCATCTGGTGTTTTGGCTGTTTCTGGAGCAGGTTGCGGTTGTTTGTCAGGTTGCAATTTAGCATATTCAGGTAGTACAAATTGCACAGGAGTAACAGGAGATTGTTCAGCTGGCTATCAAGCCATGAGTAGAACTATTACTGTTCCTGTTGGTTGTACGTATTCTGTTACTGCCGAAATGAAAAACAGAGGTAACGGTTGTTCATCATCTGGTGCGGATGGCAACTGTCAAACCTGTGATGTTGTTAAAGTAGATGTCTTAAGTGGATCCAAATCCTTTCAACAAGGCGCAAGCAATTCGTCATTGCTTGATAGCTACTCATCAATTGGTCCAAGTACAATAGTTGTGTCTGGGCGTGCAAATAGAGCTGACGAGATTATAACGTATAGTATTAAAGCTACACCGTGCAATTGTTTAACACAACTTTTGCCAATGGAATTACTTGGTTTTAAAGCGAGTGTTGAGGAATCGAGCGTCGTACTAAATTGGGCTACTGCATCAGAAACTAATACAAGTTATTTTATCATTGAACGATCTCAAGATGCGGTGTCTTGGGAAACCATATCTCAAATTGAAGGAGCTGGTAATTCGCAAAATTTAAAAACATATTCTATTTATGACTCATCTCCCCTTGAAAACATTTCGTATTACAGATTAAAACAAGTGGATGATGATGGTAGTTACACCTATTCAAAAATTGAATCCGTTTCATTTAATAAAAACGAAACATTTATAATATATCCTAACCCAAACGAAAACGGAATATTAAAAATCAATGCTATTAATTCTAGTCAATCACAAATAAAATTAATTGATGCCCTTGGTAGAATCATCTATGAAAGTTCTTTAAATAGTTCTTATGCAGAATTAGATTTAACAGCATTTGAAAAAGGTGTTTATATTCTTTTTATAACAAGCGAAGGCACCAATTTTACTAGAAAGATAATATATAACTAGTTTTATGAATAGAATGGTTATACCTATAGGTGTAGATATAAATACCGTTAAAACTATTTTTGGTAGCAAAGATGAAATATTATTTAATCGATTATTAAGCTCTGATTTCTATAAAAAATTTGACGATGAATTAAG
>SYEI01000168.1 GCA_005800865.1 Bacteroidota bacterium
CAACGAAAAGGTATAAGCGTGAGTCATAGGTGACTCCACGGCTGAGTAGTACAATAAATTAGTTCCAAAAAAAACCAATCCTACAGTAATGGCAGTTACTTTCTCATCATAAAACTGCAACAGTAGTTTTCGTAAATACCATAAGCCAATCAGTAAATAAAACAATCCCGAAAACTCAATAAAAAACTCATAAATAGCCGAATAACCATCGGCCTCAAATCCTAAAGGCGATGCTAAAACATGAGCCACAAAAAAGAATGGAGCGTATAATACCGACATGCCCATTGAATATTTAATAATATGGTTTCCATGTGAGTCTTCCACATAACCATATTTAATGCCATTGTATTTAATTTTATTTTCAGGAGTAATAAAACTTAGAGTCACATCTTTTTCAATAAAAGTTGCTGGTAAATAGCTATAGTAGCCAATGACATCCCACTTAATGACATTATCAAATTTATAACGTGATAAATTCAAATGCACTTGAATTATAGTTAAACATGCCACTATAATAACAGTGATGCTTGGGAACTTATATAAATATGAAAAAAACTTTTTTATAATTGTCTACTGTTTGTTACACCAAAAACTGTTCGTAAAACCCTCCAATTTGTTTTTCTAAATCTACAAAATGTATTTCTAAAATCCATTCACGTTTAGTGCCTAATGCTCCTGGCGAATGCATATCTTTTTGATTGTCTAAATGAATATAATTGTCTCTGCTTTCACTTTCAATTATTTCGTGCGGAAAATTACCGATTAAATGCCCTGCAATGTCTCCACCAAATGTCCAGCCATACTTAGTTGCTAAGTCAACATTATATTGGTAATACTCTGCGCCTGTAATTGAAGTCCTAGTAAAAAACCAATCTCTGGATTCTTTCCAAGCCGCTTCAATGTCTGTTTTTAATTTCAATTTTAATGGATCATTTCCAATCACATATGTTCTACCAACATCTGCTTCCCAATCTTCAAACACGGGACCGAAATCAAAAAACAAAATATCATCTTCCTCAATCATTAAATTAGGAGGATTTTCTCTATATGGATGCAAGGTATTTTTACCAGAACGTACAATACGTTTGTGCCAGTATTTTTTAATGCCATATAATTCAAAAGCTAAAGCAAAGAGTTCTTCGTTCAATTGCTTTTCGGTTTTGCCAGCAACAATTAATCCTCTTATCTCGGCTTCATGAAATAAGTTGAGCGCTTTGCGTTCGGCATTTAATAATTCTTCTACTTTATTGTCGTTCATCCTTAAAAAATTGCGAATAACTTTTTTTACAAGTTCTAAATTTAAACTATAATTTAAAGCATTCAAAACAAGCCCTTAATAAAAACGTGAAACTTTGTATTGCCGAAAAACCTAGTGTTGGAAAAGAAATTGCCCGTATTGTTGGTGCAACTAACCGACGTGATGGTTTTTATGAAGGTAATGGGTACCTAATCAGTTGGACATTCGGGCATTTGTGTACCTTAAAAGCACCTGACGATTACAGCGATGATTGGAAACGTTGGGATTTGAATTTCCTGCCAATGATTCCGCCAAAGTTTCAATTAAAAGTGATTGATAATAGCGGTGTCACCAAACAATTCAATACCTTAAAATCATTAATGGAACAATGCACAGAAGTGATCAACTGTGGTGATGCTGGCATTGAAGGAGAATTGATACAACGTTGGGTGTTATCTAAAGCATCAAATACAAAACCAGTAAAACGTTTATGGATTTCATCGATGACCGATGAAGCCATTAAAGAAGGTTTTGATAATTTAAAAGATGGGAAAGATTATGATTTATTGTATGCTGCCGGCAATGCGCGTGCTATTGGCGATTGGCTTTTAGGAATGAATGCCAGCAGATTATATACGGTAAAATATGCTGCTGGAAAAGGTGTGTTATCTATAGGTAGAGTGCAAACCCCTACTCTAGCGTTGATTGTTAATCGTTATAACGAAATACAAAACTTTAAACCCGAGATGTATTGGGAATTAAAAACAACGTATAGAGCTGTTATTTTTAATAGTACCAAGCGTAAGTTCAATGTAAAAGAAGATGCCGCTAAAATTTTAGAGAGCATTAAAAATCATTTATTTGAAATTGTTTCGAGTACCAAAAAAAATGCGAATGAAAGTCCCTTACCTTTATTTGACTTAACATCCTTGCAAGTAGAGTGTAATAAGAAACTAAATTTTTCGGCAGATGATACCTTAAAGCATTTACAGAAATTATATGAATCAAAATTAGTGACGTATCCAAGGGTAGATACAACTTATCTGCCAGAGAATATGTATCCAAAAATAAAAGGGATCTTAGAAAACATGAAGCCTTATGCTCAGTTTACGCAAGCTATTTTGGATAAACCAATTCGTAAAAGCAAAAAAGTATTTGATGATAAAAAAATAACAGACCATCATGCCATTATACCAACGGGTGTTGTTCCTCCATCTGGGATGTATTTGCCAGAAAAACAGGTGTATGATTTAATTTCACGTCGTTTTATCGCCGCCTTTTATCCTGATTGCGTGGTTAGTAATACAGTAGTTTTAGGAGATGTGGATGGGAATGAATTTAGTGCAACCGGTAAAGTAATATTAGAAGAAGGCTGGCGCGTATTATTTCCAAAGAAGGAAACTGATGCTAAAGAAGATAAGGAAGATGAAGAGCAGTTAATGCCTTTATTTGTGAAAGGCGAAAAAGGTGAGCATACTCCTGATTTGTTGGAGAAACAAACGCAACCACCAAAAATGCATACAGAAGCTTCATTGCTAAGAGCCATGGAAACAGCTGGAAAGCAAGTGGATGATCCAGAATTAAGAGAGTTGATGAAAGAAAATGGTATTGGTCGTCCATCGACACGTGCCAATATTATTGAGACATTATTTAAGCGTAACTATGTTGTTCGTCAAAAGAAAAATTTAATTCCGACGATTACAGGTATTCAATTAATTAAAACGATTAATAACGAATTATTGAAATCGGTAGAGTTAACTGGAATTTGGGAAAAGAAATTACGACAAATAGAAAAAGGAGAATACGACCCGCATTTGTTTTTAGCAGAAATGAAACAAATGGTAAGTGATTTGACGCATGAAGTCAAATACGAACATGGGCAATTAATTACGATTGAGGCAGAAGCAAAAAAAGTGGCTTCGAGTAACACAGCCACCGAAAACACTGTTGCAAAAAATGATAGCACTGTACCCGAAAAGAAAAAGGAAACTTCGAAAGCCTCAGCTAGCAAATCTAAGGCAGAAGAAGTCATGACTTGTCCTCAATGCCAGCAAGGTACGATGATGAAAGGGAAGACGGCTTTTGGTTGTAATCGTTTTAAAGAAGGATGTAGTTTTAAAATAAGTTTTGAGTTTGGTAGTAAAAAACTAAGTGATAAACAAATTCAAGTATTGATTCAAAAAAAGAAAACACCTAGCATTAAAGGATTTACCATTAACTCTAAAAAAGTAAACGGACATTTAATTTTAAATAAAGAAGGTGTAGTTGAATTTATGGAGGAAATTGACACTAAAATAATCCCACCTGTAGTTGCAGAAGGCCAAACCTGTCCGAAATGTAAACAAGGAACAATTATTAAAGGCAAATCCGCTTTTGGCTGTAATCGTTATAAAGAAGGTTGTGATTTTAGAGTAACATTCAACTAATTACTTTTTGTTGTCAAAACCGTTTGTTCATCAATTACGTTATAAAAACCCTGATTATGATGCATAAAAGCGTGGTAGGTTTCGGACACAACTAGTAATTTCTCTATTTTATCAATTACTAAAATCGCAACTGGTAGATCAACAGTTTCGCTAGTTTTCTTCAAAAGACCATCTGACATTTCAATTTCAAAATATCGATTTTCATCTTCAAGTAAGTCTAAATCTGATGGTAATGTGGTATTTATAATAACAATTTTGTCCGCACAATTTGATTTTTGGTAGTGCAGAGAGTAAATTTTATTAAGTTCTAAATCTACATAAAGAGCTCGTTTCGAATTATTATACATCGAATCAATTCGTAAACCATCTAAATATACCGAAACAGAATAGTTTTTTGTGTATTTATCGTTCAATAACGCTCTTACTTTAACTTCAATAAAATTATTGGAGTTTCTTTTCACTTGTGCCTTTATATTTATCATTGATAAACATAACACAACAAATAGCTGAATTTTCTTTATTGCTTTCATTTTAGTTTCTATTTTAGTTCAGCAACATATACTAATATTCATACCACAAAATCATAAAACCTTAAAGATCCCAGTAAAATTGGTAAAAAGAAGAGGTAGCGCACTAAACTATTCAGAAAATAAAACAACTAAAAATTCCGAATACTGGAAAAATTTCCATAAAAAAATGCAATAATTAAAAAAAGACTAACGTGCCGCCTATAAATAATTTCAAATAAATAAAGAAAAAAAAATTAGATTTTTCTAAAAAGCAAAGAACCATCACCGTAACTCAAAAATCGATAATCATGTTCTAACGCATATTGGTATACTTTGCGCCAATCCTCTCCAATAAAAGCAGCGATCAATAAAATTAAAGTACTTTCAGGCTGATGAAAATTAGTAACTAAAGCTTTCACAATTTTAAATTGGTATCCAGGTACAATTAAAATACTCGTTTTAGCATACAAATTTTTTAAGCCATGTTGCTTTAAAAAATCAATAATATGTTGCAATGATTCTTTTGCACTGATTTGATTGTTTGAAGTTTCATAAGGTTGCCACTGCTCCACCATTAAATCACTGACTGTTAAAGATGGCTGTTTTGAAATTTTTTCACCAATCCAAAATAAACTTTCTAATGTTCTTAAGGATGTTGTGCCAACGGCTGTGATATCCTTATCGATATTCTTACACAAAAATTCAATGGTTTCTAAAGGAACATCTATGTATTCACCATGCATGTCGTGACCCGTCATCGTTTCAGACTTCACTGGCTTAAAGGTACCAGCGCCCACATGCAAGGTAATGTAGTTGACACTAATTTGTTTTGCTTTCAATTTCCCGAAAACCCTATCCGTAAAATGTAAGCCGGCTGTAGGAGCTGCCACAGACCCCTCTTTTTGAGCGTAAATAGTTTGGTAGCGTTCTAAATCAAGTTCTTCGGTTGCACGTTTTAAGTATGGAGGAATTGGAATTGCTCCAGCTATTTGTAATACTTCAGCAAACGTTTTATCTGATGGTTCCCAAGTAAACTCTAATATAAAAGCACCATTCAAGCGCTCTATGATTTCTGCTTTAATTTGTATGTGTGGTGTATTGATAGTTACAAATTGTTCTTTCCATTTAGCAGCACCACCCACTAAACATTTCCATCGGGCACTCGCCTGTTGCAACATATTAGCATATACATCGGCATTATCGGAAATTGGCTCTAAACAAAATATTTCTATGTCACGTTGATTTGAGGTCTGAAAAAATAAACGCGCAGGTATGACCTTTGTATTATTAAAATATAATATCGACTCCGTTGGCAAAAAGGTGTCGATATCAAGGTACTGCGACTCGTTAATAGTTCCATTTTGATACACTAACAGTTTCGATAAATCTCTTTCTTCCAAGGGATATCTAGCAATACGATGATCAGGCAAATTATAATGAAAATCCTTAATCGAAATATGTCTTTCTGAAGCCATGCAAGTATAATACGCAGCAATAATATTAAAAGTTTTAGTAGTTACCTATTCGCATTAAAAAAAAATATAAATTTATTTTATCTCAATTATCCATTTAATAAACTACCTTTATTAAGCGTCTGTACTTTCAGGCTATAAAGGCCTTATGGAACATGACTTTGAATCGCTTATTTCTGGTTTTATCAAAGATAATATTGGAATTTCAAAAGATTTTTTGAGTATCGAATTATCAAATCATCTCAAACAAAATTTACAATCGCTTATGAAGCAAAATTTGATGAAAGCTGCTGGCACTGGCAACAGTGACATCATTTCTCACGACAAAGCCGTTCGCAGCGATTCTATTTACTGGCTTGATAGAGAACATGATAATGAATACGAAAATGAGTTTTTTGATCAGATAGATGACTTTATAAAGTACTTAAACCGCAGTTGTTTTGCTGGCATAAACAGTTACGAATTTCACTATTCCTTATACGAAGCAGGTAGTTTTTACAAAAAACACATCGATAGCTTTAATAATAATCCAAGTCGTAAATTTTCGATGATTAGTTATTTAAACGCAGATTGGAAAGAAGCCGATGGCGGACAGTTAATGGTATATCAAAATTACAATAATCAAAAAATAGCGCCAGAGCAAGGTACCACCGTTTTCTTTAAGAGCAATGAATTACAACACGAAGTACTCGTTACGCAACAACAACGGATGAGTATTACAGGATGGCTAAAAAGAGATAACTAAGTCGTTTGATTAGGAATGCTTTTTCCAATAGGCTTTGCCATAGCCGCAAAATATTTCTTCATTTACTTTAATATTCCGCGTCGCAATAATGCACACGTTATTATCTTCGTCTAAAGCAATTTTTGAAGAGTTTTTAAATTTAGATTTAGAATAACCTTCTGCATCATTGGCATATTTAGCAAAGCATGCCACACGCATCGAATCCATCATGGTGCCATTAGGTAAACTGATAAAATATTTATCATACCCTTTATTGGATCTCAATTTAGCTTGTAAGGTGGTTAACACTTCGCCTTTAAATAATGAAATCACTTCATCTTTATAAATGGCGATAGCTGTAAACAGACCATTACCTGAATTTGGCAATTGAGAGGGTGCAATAAATAAGTAATCAGATTCGGATGCCTCAATACTGTTGGCGAGGGGAATTGTGGTTTGCAATAATTATATTTTCTGCGAAGGTAGTTTAAAATCAATAACTTTGCATTAAATGATTGAAACACAAGAAATAACCAAAACTAAAGTCGAGGTAAAAGAAGAAGTAAAAACCTTGGAAAGCGAAGAGCGACAAACCATTGTGCATTGCAGTTGCGATGGCGATGGCAATGATGCCTATCGTATTTGGCCAAGCACATATTTAGTAGAACATGGTTCGGATAGAAGAGCAAAATTAATTACCGCCTTTAATATTAGCTTTGCCCCACAATGGACATTAAACGATGGGCGTGGCTTTACCTTAATTTTTGAAGGACTCAGTAAGGGCTGCAAAAGCTTTGATTTAATTGAGATGATACCACAAGCTGGTGGATTTGAAGTATTTAATATTCCGAGAAATACGATTGATGTGTATCAGGTAAAGTTTTAAATTTTCTATTTAGCTTTTCAATTCTTAACTAAGTCGATTAAATTTAATTGCAGAAAAATCTATCCATTATCGGTAACCAACAATGCAATGGCGTTATTCTTTTCTGGAAGATGATTAGAAGATAAAACGGTAAAAAGCGTCACAAAAAATAAAATTACCGTTAAGCTAATAAATACGATGGTTGAACTACAGGTTTTCATAAGTACTTTTATTAAAGGGTTAATAAAAAATATTCTATTTCAAAACTACAATTTATACACCTCAATTATATGCCATTTGCATAAGAGGTAGTGTACACTTTGTAACTGGTTTACAAATTACTATAACTGGTTTCGTAGTTATATAATGTCATTGTTGAATTTAAGATACATACTCTCTTTTATGCAGCCGAAAAAAGGGAGTCAGAACCCTATCAGCTGTTACCAAATAGTGTTAATATATATTAACAGAGTCATTATGTACCACATTTTGTTCTATTTTTAAATTTCACTACTTATGCGGCTTACTAAACAATTTATTCTACTATTTTGCTTTTTGGATGCTTTATCGCGACAATCATTCGCTCAGTGTGCCATACAAGGCAAATTAGTTGATACGTTACGAGCTCCTATTTCATTTAACCCTGTAGGCTTACTAAACTTTAATGATAGCAGTATTATTAAAGGTGTGATGACTGACATCAATGGAAACTACTGCTTTGAAGGTCTTACAAAGGGTAGCTATCGATTGCAAATTTCTGCAATTGGATTTAATACTTTTTATTCCGACAAAATAGAATACGATAGTGCTAATGCTCAAATAATACCTGATATTAATTTACGCAGTAATGGCATTAATTTAAACGAAGTATACATTGCTGCACAAAAGAAAACGGTTGAATATAAAAACGGCAATGTCATTGTAAATATTGAAGGGACAGCTTTAGCTATGGGCAACACGGCGTACGATTTACTGTCACGATTACCGGGCGTAACTGTATCAGACGGAAACATTTCTATACAAGGAAGATCAGGTGTTAAAATATTAATTGACGGTAAACTGCAACAAGCGTCAGGGCAACAGTTAATGAATATTTTAAAAAGCATGAACGCCTCTCAAATAGAAAAAATGGAAGTTCTAAAAAAACCACCTGTTAAATATGATGCTGCTGGTACAGGCGGAATGATTAATATTAAAACTAACAAATTAAAAATAGTAGGCTTTAGCGGCAGTGTTTTTGGCAACTATTCACAAGGCTTTTATGGCAACCCTTCTGGTGGATTTACGTTGAACTACAAAGGTCGTAAAATAAACTTCTTTTCAGGGTTTACAGCAGCTCAAGAATGGAGAAGAATAAATGAAGATTTTAATAATGATTTTGATTACAATTCTATAACCACAAGTGTTCAAACAAAAAACACGATTAAAGAACATCATCATTCAGAAACTTACAATCTTGGAGCGGATTGGTTCATCAATAAATCAAATTCTATTGGAATAAAAATGAATGGTGCTTTTGGAATGGGTAACGTTGATAATTTATCAACGACAAAATTTAGTGATGTAAATGCAGGCTATCAATCGATGGAACTTAATTCCCAAAAACCAAATCCGTGGATTTATCCTGAATTTAATATAAATGCCGAACATTTATTTGATACCACAGGAACTGCACTTCGCTTTTCAGCAAATTATAATCCGTATTGGGATATTTATGCCGCTAACTTTGATAATCACTATTTTGATACCAATAACAATAATGCGTCTATTCCTTCCATTTTTAAAACCTCTAATACATTAACTTTTACTAATTCAGATGCTCTTTTAGATTTTGAAAAAGAATTTAAAAAAGAGTTTAAACTCGAAACGGGCATTAAACATACTTATCAGGAAATGATAAGCGATTACTATTTGAAAAATCAAAACTATACTACAGGAGATTATATCATTGATACAACTTACAGTAATGTGTTAAACTATCAACAAAACATTAGTGCTATTTATTTAAACCTAACAAAACAATATAAAAAATTCTCTTTTCAGGCTGGTGCACGAGGCGAAAACACAGTGATTAATACGGTTAGCCAAAGTAATGGTTTAGGATTTAACAGACAGTACTTTAATGTGTTTCCGCTGGCAAGCATCGATTTTAAAAAATCTGATAATCACACATTTTCACTTTCCTATAACAAACGTGTTAATCGCCCAGATTATAATATGTTTAATCCTTTTCCAACTTTTATAAATTCGTTAAGTGTTCATAAAGGGAATCCATTTTTAAAACCAGAGTACAGTAATGATTTTGGGTTTAACTACTCCTATAAAACATGGATGTATCACAGTGTTAATTATACACGTCTTGTGAATGCCTTTATGGGTTATAATAGTCAAAACGACTCTACAAAATCTTCAACAAACTCTGCCGCCAATTTAAAATGGGCCGACATCTATAGCTACAACTTATTTATACAAAAAGATATATTTAAATGGTGGTCAGTAAATCTAAATGCATCAGTATTCCATGTAGATGGCAAAGGCATTATCAATAATCAACCTTATCGCTTTACGTACATTGCGTTTAATCCAAATTTATATAGTAGGTTGTCGCTAAAAAAGGATATTCAATAGAAGTTAACGCTTTTTATTTAACTCCTTTTTTAGAAGGTATTTATAACACCAAGGCAAGATCAAGTGTTAGCATGACTTTTAAGAAAACATTTTTTGAAGAAAAATTATCTGTTGCTCTAGCCTTTAACGATATTTTTTGGGGAGAAGTGAGGCGTACAACTATTGAATATCAAAATATAAAAATGACAGGACTCCAAACCTTTGATACTCGACGCATTAACATAAGCATCAATTACAATTTTGGTAAACTAAAAGTAGAGCAACGCCAAATAAAAGATATTGCACCAGAAGGAAAATCAGGGAAGTAATAAACACGTTTATATCTTGACATTAGGCAATTCTTCAAATTTCAAAATATGTTCATCATCTAAAAGAAAATTCTTTAAGGAATCTATCAAGGACTCGGATGAAGCATACAACTCTCTACTGGCATTAAACAAGGTAGAGATATCAACTTCTTTCACAATCGTTTTACCAGCCTCTTGATAGGTGTTTTTAATACGTTGCTCATACTCGAGTTTAATAGATGCCATTAAATTTTTCAAACCTTGCAACACTTTTGATGGATCCGTTTCTAATAAAAGTTGGTTAGACTGATCATAAAACGCAATTAACTGTTCTCTAATTAATTTATAGATTTCAAATTTAACTTCATTCACCGAATTACTAAATTCCTTTCTATCTTCTATGATATCTTTCATGCCTTTAGCCGAATACATGGCACTTCTGGCAGAAGCCATTAATTGATTTAAGCGTTTTAAATCCTCCCTGTTGGTACTTTCTTCAATGATTTTAGAATACACTAACAAAATTTCGCCTTCAGCCTGTTTTATAATATTGTACTTTTCGATATAGGACAAGGCTTTAAAAAAAACAGCATCCTTTATATAATTGTTATAAACATCATCTGGACTTTCTTTCTGTTTAATTTGAAAGACTTCTTTATTTAAATGAATCACACGGTAAATAAACAAACCAACTTCTTTTTCAATCAATTCAATGGAATTGCTAAGCATTTCTGGTTTCAGATTCTGAATAAAATAAGTAGCACTTTGTTTATCACTCACAAATTGTTTTTCTAAAAAACGAGAAAACCCATCTAAGAAAAAATAAAACAAAACCACACCCACAATATTAATGAGTGTTTGAAAAGCCACTAAAATAAAAATAGGATCGTGTAGACCTAATACATTATTTAATAAGGAAATAATAGGAACTAAAAAAACAAAACCAAACAACGAGGTAATAATGTTAAATAAGATGTTGCCAAAAGCCACGCGCTTTTTAGCGGCTATGCCACCAATAGAACCAATGACGATTTTAATCGTCGTACCAAGTTCGGCTCCCAATACAACGGCAACGGCAGTTTCAATAGGCAAAATATGGGCATAGAGGGCACTCAATACAATGACGACTGTAGCTGAGCTTGTTTGAATCAATGCCGTGATAACAAATCCAATTAAAACAAAAACAATTCGTGGATAATTTAAATACGGTGCAAAGTCAAATGCCTTAATCATGGCATCCATACTTTCTTTCATAAAATCAAGGCCTAAAAACAATAAACCAAAACCCATACAAAATTTAGAAATTTGGTACAGTGTTTTTTTGTTTCTAAAAATAATTAAGCCTAATCCTGCGATGCCAATAATAGGAAAGGTAATACTTCCTATATCAATTTTAAAACCTAATAAGGCAACCAACCAGCTATTAAAAGTGCCGCCAATATTGGCACCAAGGGCTACGCTTAACGCATTGCGCATGGATAACATCCCTGCGCCCACAAACGACAATACCATTAAATTAACAATGGAACTACTTTGTAAAACGGCTGTTACAAAGGTGCCGCTTAATATGGCGCTTAATTTTTTTTTGGTATGTTTTTGCAGAAATAATTTAAACGACCGGCCTTCCAACTGCTTCATCGTATCTTCTAAATGAAACATGCCATATAAGAACATTCCTAATCCTGCCAACAATTTCCAAAAATCAATACTTGTCATTTAACTATTCTTCGGTTTGCGTAAGTGCTTCAATCGATTTTTTAATTTGGTTGATATCCGATTCCATTTTACTTTTAAAGGATTTCCAGCTGGCTTTGCGCTCAGCTCTATAACTCGCCAAATTTTTCTCTATAAAGGTAATTTCTTTTAGCAATAGAGCCTCTTTCTTTTTAATTAAAATAAAACTAGGGGCTATTTTTACGACTGTTTTTTTTGCTGCTACTTTAGTTGCCATCATGATTTGTTTTAAATAGTGAACATCAAAATTGCATAAGATTCTACGATAACATTTACATAAATGACATTAAAATTTGCATAATTCCTAGATTCCATCAAACAAAAAACCGTGAATCATGCAAGTATCTTTAAGAACTATGTAACCTCATTTTTTTTAAAAGCCTCAACTTTACGCTGCAACACTTCCGTTGCCTCAAATACTAAGTATATGTCTGTTTTTGTAAACCCGCTAAAAAGCAATAAAGCAAAATTTAAAGAAGAAATCGAACTTCAAATTCATAACCATAAAGAAGTAGCTACTTATTTAGAAGCAGCTACACACAGCCACCGAGAAGCGGCGAAGCATTATGAAAATGGCAATTATGAACTAGCCACTTTAAGCAACCTTGAAGCCAATAACCAAATAGACTTAGCGATTGAAAGAAAAAAAAGGTTAGTGAAAAGTAGTTTATAATATTTAGGTTATATTCCTATCATAGCTAGGCAATTTTATACCTTAATTCCTGATGAGAGCGAAGAACTTTCGTCATTGCGAGGGTTCACCCGAAGCAATCTCATACTTAGTAACCTTATTGCTTTCTATATCTTAGTCAATTTGGAACATACTTTCTTTGCCTGCCATGCAAAGAAAGTTATCAAAGAAAAATCACCGCTTCTTAAATTTTCCTCAAAAATAACGAAGCGCTTTCCCGCCCAATTCTGGAAACTCGAATGGTGATACTTCGGCTCCGCTCAGTAACCCCATTCTCAAACAGCCCAGAATTGTCGCACAAATCCTTGCTGAAAGCTCTTCTATTTTTATCGTAAAATTTAAAAGGCGGATCTCACACATATACAAAAATTTAATTTTCTAATGTAGATATAGATGTGTCAAACTTCGATTCAAATTAAACCCGCGTGAGGGATTAAAGCGAAAATCCTTTTGCCGGTCACTGAGCGGTGGTGACTGAGCGGAGTCGAAGGCAGTCGAAGTGCGGCAAAAGATTGTAGCGAAAAGCCCGGCCCGACGGAGGAGGGACACGCCCAGATTATCTAACAAAACCTACTTATCAAGCCATGCCTTAAATTCATTCACCCGTTCACGGCTAACAATAGCGGATTCATCATCCAGTAAATCTGAATTTATTTTTAAGCGGCTGTTAAAGTAGGAGCTTACTTTTTGAACAGCGTTGATGGAGATGAATACTTTACGATTGATTCTAAAAAATTGTTCGGGCGAAACTAATTCGGCGAGTTGATCTAAGGTATAATCTACGGGATAACGTTTTGCGTTTGTTGTGACTAGTAAGGTAATCCCGTCTTCGGCAATAAAATGGAGCACATCTTCGGTTTTAACTGACACAATGCTATCGCCCATTTTTACCATAAAACGATTTTTGTATTGCTTATTTAAATTTTGATAAGCATTGGCAATATCTTGTACGATAGAGGTATGCGATTGAGTGAACTTTTTTAATTTATCAATCGCTACTCTTAAATCCTCTGCTCCTATTGGTTTTAATAAGTAATCCACGCTATTAAGTTTAAAGGCTTTAATGGCATATTCATCAAAAGCGGTGGTGAAAATGATGGGCGTATCAATTTGTAATTTCGAGAATATTTCAAAGCTTAGGCCATCCGCTAAATGCACATCCACAAAAACCACATCGGCCTTGATGCCTTTTTGAAATTCACTCACACTTTTTTTCACCGAATCAAACGTCGCTATCACATTAATAGACGCATCAATCCGTTTTAAGAGATTGCTTAAATGCTCAGCCGATAACTTTTCGTCTTCTATAATAATGGCGTTCATTTGCTTTGTAATAAAGGAATTTTAACCACAAACGTATTTACGTTCTCTAAAACTTCTACGGGCTTATCTGTAAAATAATGATAGCGATCTTTAATGTTTTTTAAACCTGTTTTGGAACTTGGCTCCGTGTTGGTGCGGAGTTGTAAATTATTAGTCACTACTAATACATCGTCACTATTTTTAATACTCACCGTTAATGGGAGCTCTTCTGATATTTCGTTATGCTTAATAGCATTTTCTACTAATATTTGAATAGCCATCGGCGGTACTAATTTTTGCAACACATGGTTCTCTATCTGAATATCGAATTTAATATTGGTATCAAAACGAATTTGCAACAAATAGGTATACGAACGAATAAAAGTTAATTCATCTTCTAGCGTCACTAATTCTCTATCCTTATTATCTAATAAATAACGGTATACTTTAGATAATTGATTGATGAAATCAACGGCTTTATCTTGGTCTTTATAAACTAAGGAAGACAACACACTCATGTTATTAAACAAAAAGTGTGGGTTGATTTGATTTTTTAAGTTTTGCAATTGCGCTTGCACCACTTCTGTTTTATGATGTTCTATTTCAATTAAAGAAGCTTTCCAGTTTTTGAAAAACTGTGCGCCAATCTCCACC
>SYEI01000169.1 GCA_005800865.1 Bacteroidota bacterium
CCAATGTTGAGCAGCCGCTTCGGCACCATAAATACCATTTCCCATTTCAATGCTATTTAAATACACTTCCATAATTCGCTCTTTACTCCAAAATACTTCAATTAATAAAGTAAACCACAACTCTAATCCTTTTCTCAAGTAACTCCTACCCTGCCATAAAAACACATTTTTAGCAGTTTGTTGAGTAATGGTACTTCCTCCTCTTATTCGTTTTCCTTTTTCATTTTCTTTCATCGCTTTTTGTATAGCTCCCCAATCTACCCCAAAATGCTTTAAGTAATTTTGATCTTCACTACAAACTACCGCCAATTGTAATTTAGGAGAAATCTCTTCTAAAGGAACCCAATCATGTTCCATAATAACACCTTTATCATTTTTTAATTGTTCAACATCTCTAATCAACATTAAAGGTGTTATGGGAACTGGAACCCATCTATAAATAACAACTGAGACAATTGATAAAACGAAAAACGCTAAGCAAGTTTTCCAAAGTATAGTCCATATTCTTCCTAGTAATTTTCTCATAAAAGAGTAAAACTATTGTATTATTTAGCTTAAGTTTGCGCACCATAAAGATTTTAACAACATCCAATTTTTAATAACATGACTAAAAAAACTACCTACATTATATTAGCTATCGCAATTCTTGCCATTATTGGAATGTACTTTTACAATAAATATAATGTGGCGCCATCTATTCAAGTTGATAAACTCGAGATTTTGAATGAGGACACAACTAAATTTGAGATAAGCTCTTTAAAAGGTAAAAAAGTGATTATTAGTTTCTATGCATCTTGGTGCCCTAATTGTCTTGAGGAACTTGAAATTTTGAATTCAATCAAAAATGAAAAACTAAATGACATTGAAATACTTGCTATAACAGATGAAAGTATGGAAAAATTGATTTCTTTTAAAAATAAAAAACAATATCCTTTTACATTTTTAAAACTTAATGCTTCGTTCCCAGAAATAGGAATTGCGTCTATTCCAACCACCTATTTACTAAATACAAAAGGCGAAATTGTTTATAACAAAGTTGGATACATCCAATGGGATGATGAATCTAATTTAAATCACTTAAAAAGTTTGATGGAATAAGTTAAAATATTGTACGTTCACTAATAATTCAATATATTTAAAGTCTATTTTTTATAACGATTATGACAAAAATTAAATTTGGTACCGACGGCTGGAGAGCCATTATAGCGCAAGAATTTACAGTTGAAAATGTAGCTCGTGTTACAGAAGCTACAGCTATATGGTTAAAGAAAAACTTCGAAAACCCTACGGTTGTTTTGGGTCACGATTGCCGTTTTGCTGGCGAATTATTTGCACATACTGCTGCTAAAGTATTAGTATCACATAATATTAAAGTTTTTTTAGCAAAAGATTTTGTAAGTACTCCTATGATATCTTTAGGAACTGTGCGTCATAAAGCAAGTGTTGGTATTATTATTACAGCATCTCACAATCCACCATCATACAATGGCTTTAAATTAAAAGGCTATTATGGTGGACCTTTAGGTCCTGAAAAAGTTCAAGAAATTGAAGATATTATCCCTGAAAAAGCTAATCAAAATTTTGAAGCTATCGATTTAAAAGCAGCAGAAGCAAAAGGCTTAGTTGAAATCACCGCATTAGAAGACATGTATGTAAAACATGTAGAAGCTAATTTTGATTTAGCAGCCATTAAAAATTCTGGACTTAAGTTTGCCTACGATAGTATGTACGGTGCAGGACAACGCGTTATGTTCCGTTTATTTCCGGAAATTATTCATTTACATCACGACCATAATCCTAGTTTTAAAGGACAAGCACCTGAACCTATTCATAAAAATTTAACGGAGTTTTCAAACTTAATTAAAAACGCTGGTGATATTGATTGTGGTTTAGTTACAGATGGAGATGCTGATAGAATTGGGCTTTACGACAATAAAGGAAATTTTGTAGATTCTCATCACATCATTTTACTTTTGATTCATTACTTAAAAAAATACAAAGGTATGGATGGAAAAGTAGCTACTGCTTTTAGTTCGACTGTTAAAATTAAAAACATGTGCGACCATTACAACTTACCATTAGATGTGGTAAAAATTGGTTTCAAATACATTTGTAATATTATGATTACCGAAGATGTATTGGTTGGTGGTGAAGAAAGTGGGGGAATTGCTATTAAAGGACATATTCCTGAGCGTGACGGTATTTGGATGGGCTTAGTATTATGGGAATTTATGGCAAAAACTGGCAAAAGCTTAACTCAACTAATTGAAGAAGTATACGCAATTACTGGAACTTTCTCATTTGAACGTAACGACTTAACTATTAACGATGAGTTGAAAAATAAAATTGTAGCCAATTGCAAAAACGGTGTTTACAAGGAGTTTGGTAAATATAAAGTGCAACGTTTAGATGATTTAGATGGTTTCAAATTTTTCTTTGATGATAATACTTGGACAATGATTCGCGCGTCTGGTACAGAACCTGTATTACGAGTGTACGCTGAAGCTTCTACTCAAGATAAAGCCTTTGATATTTTAGCTGACGTTAAAAAAGTATTGTTAGGATAATAAAATCCTTCAAAATAAAAAGCCCTTCCATTATTTGGTAGGGCTTTTTATTGCTCTAAAATCCCAAAAACAAGACTGTTAATTTAATTTAATTGTATGCTTTTAAACAAAATTTCATTAAGTTTGTAATCCTACTACAAATGTCTTTAGAAACCAACATAAAAGCAGCCATCAGAGATGTTCCTGACTTTCCAAAACCAGGAATAATGTTCAAGGACATAACTCCTGTGTTCGAAAATCAAGCACTTTGTAATGAAATTGTGAATGGATTTATTGACACTATTTCTGTTAAACCAGATGCTATTGTTGGTATTGAAAGCAGAGGTTTTTTATTTGGTATTTTGTTAGCAAACAAATTGAACATTCCGTTTGTTTTAATTAGAAAAGCAGGTAAATTGCCTTACAAAACAATTAGCTACGAATACGAATTAGAATATGGAACTGCTAAAATTGAAATGCACACAGATAGCTTAAAAAAAGGTTGGAACGTGATGATTCATGACGATTTACTAGCAACTGGAGGAACAGCTGAAGCAGCAGCGCACTTAGTAAAACAACAAGGTGCCAATGTAAGCAGCTTTACTTTCGTAGTAGGATTAGAATTTTTAAACGGTAAACAAAAATTAAATATACACTCAAACAATATCACATGTCTAGCGCAGTATTAGAACCAAATGTTGGAATGAATTTCCAAATAAACGAAAATCAACAAGCCATAGCGGATATGATTCGCAAATTTGGCAAAGAACATATCTATCCAAAAATGATGGAATGGGACGAGGCACAAACTTTCCCAGTAGATGTATTCAAAAAATTAGGAGAATTAGGATTAATGGGTGTTGTAGTACCTGAAGAGTACGGCGGTTCTGGATTATCATATACAGAATACGTGACAGCTATTATCGAGTTAAGTAAAATTTGTGGTTCTATAGGTTTATCTATGGCTGCTCACAACTCTTTATGTACTGGACATATTTTAGCTTTTGGTAATGATGCACAAAAAGCAAAATATTTACCAAAATTAGCTACAGCTGAGTGGATTGGTGCTTGGGGCTTAACAGAAACAGGAACTGGTTCGGATGCTGGTGGAATGGCTACTACTGCTGTTAAAGATGGCGACTATTATGTATTAAATGGTTCAAAAAACTTTATTACTCACGCCATAACAGGTAACGTAGCAGTTGTTATTGCTCGTACAGGTGAAAAAGGTGATAGCCATGGTATGTCTGCTTTCATTATCGAAAAAGGAACTCCAGGTTTTAAATCTGGTAAAAAAGAAAATAAATTAGGAA
>SYEI01000019.1 GCA_005800865.1 Bacteroidota bacterium
ATGATCAAATCAAAATTAAATTAATAAAAAGAAAACAATCAATTTTTCAATACAAAATATAAAAAACAAGAGTGATGACCAAATAAAAATCATCATTTTAATCTAAAAAAAATAGTATAGTATTATGGGAGGCGGTAAAGAAACACCAAGGCAGAAAATGATCGGTATGATGTACCTTGTATTGACAGCGCTTTTGGCGATGAACGTATCTAAACAAATTTTACAGGGTTATATTTCTGTAAATGAAAGTATGGAGCGTTCTAAAGAAAATTTAGAAGCAAATAATAAACGTGTTGATGAAGCATTCAAAAGCACAATAACAGGTAATGCTGGTGCAAAGCCATATTATGACAGAGCTGTTGAAGCACAAAAGGAAATTAAACAAGTTTACGATTACATTGGCGAATTAAACAATATCATTATTGGCGCTACACATCAGGTAGACCCTAAAATGGCTGATACCATGCAATTACGTTACATGGAAAAAATGGACGATTATGATGTTCCAAGTCATGAATTAGGGATATCTGAACCAAAAGAGCCGAAATCTGGACCACACACAGCAGCTGAGTTAAGAGATAAATTAACTGGGTTAAGTGATAAGTTAGTTGCAATGCTTGATAAAATGCAAAAAACTGACGGACAACACTTATTGAAGGAAGATTATGAAGCGATGAAAAAGAAGTTTATTTCTATTAAACCAGTAGATAGTAAACGTGTTGAAGATGGTATCGAATTTAACTGGGCTATGGATAATTTTTATCATTTACCATTAGCAGCAGTTGTAACTAACTTTAACAAAATGCAAGCTGATTTAAAGAACGTTGAAGCTGAAATTCTTCAAGTTTTTTCTGGAGCAAGTGGTAAGTTAGCGATTAAATTTGATGCGATTAAAGCGCGTGTAGTTGCTCCATCTTCATACATTGCAGCTGGTCAGCCATACGAAGCAGATATCTTCTTAGCAGCATCTTCTTCAAAATTAGCAGCGGGTGATATGGAAATTTTAATAGGAGTGGATTCAGCAGCAGCAGCTGGTGGAGCTAAAGGTACTCTTGTTCCTGTAGTTGGTGGTGAAGGTAAATACTCTGTTGGTACTGGTGGCGAAGGTGACCAAGACTATAAAGGAGTTATTAAATATAAAAACCCTGATGGAACTTTTAAATATTATCCTTTTGAAGGTTCATATAAAGTAGCAAAATCAGGAGCGAGTGTATCTGCAGATCAAATGAATGTATTTTATGCAGGTGTTCCAAATCCAGTTACAGCAGCAGCAGCAGGTATTTCTCCAGCTGATATTAGCGTAAGTGCTACAGGTGCTGGAGTTAGAGTAACGCCAAAAGGTGCTGGTAAATATGAATTCAATTTTACTGGAACTGGCGAATGTATGGTTTCTGTTTCTGCAAAAACTAAAGATGGTGTTAAATCTCAAGGTCCTCCAGTTAAATTCCGTGTAAAACCTTTACCAAAACCTGAATTAAAATTAAGCGGTAAATTTGCTCCTCAAGAGTTAAAGAAAAGCGAATTATCTATGATCAGCGGTTTAGGTGCTGGTGCAAATGGATTCGACTTTCAAGCAAACTATGTAGTAATGTCTTGGGAAGTTGTAGGTAAAGCTAATGGTAAATTAGGTTCATCTGCAGGAAATGGAAATAACTTAGACGCAACAGGTAAGCAAGTGTTAGCAAAAGCAGACGTTGGTTCAAAAGTATACATTGACGCTAAGATTAAAGGACCAGATGGTAAAATAACTTCTGTTACTTCTGCTATCAAGGTAAATAGATAATTTAATTTAAAATGAGTAATATGATAAGGTTTAAACATGTTTTATTTACAGCTATTTTCTATATAGTAGCTTTAAACGTAAATGCCCAACAAAGTGTTTTCCAACCAGGAGATTACAGAGATGGAATTTATGACAAAGAAAACTCTAACAACAGACGTTTTATTCCTTACACTCACCTTCGTGAAGGTGATGTAACATGGGAAAAACGTGTTTGGAGAAAGATTGATATGCGTGAAAAGCAAAACCAACAATTATATTACCCAAAAGAGCAAGTAGTAAGTAGAATATCTTTAATGCAGGTAATTTCTAAGTATGTTTTGGCAGGGCAAATTATTGCTTTTGCTGATGAGGAATTCCTTCAGCCTTATGAATTGTCTTTTATTAAGGACAAAATGGTAATTAGAGAAGATTCTGCAGAAGTTGAAGAATATGGACCAGATGGAACACCTTATATGGTTAAAAAACCAGGTGCGGTTGATTCTACATGGACATTTGAATTTTTCTCTTCATTAGGTTTAAAAGAAGATTGGTTTTTTGATAAACAAAAATCGGTTTTAGAAGTACGTATTCTAGCAATGGAATTCAATGTAATTAATCCTAAACGTGTTGAATTAGGTGAATTCCCTTTGTTTTATACATATTTCCCTGCTTGTCGTCCGTTTTTCGCTAAGCATGAAGTGTATAATGCTAAAAATGACGCTGAACGTAGAACATTTGAAGACATTTTCTGGAAACGTCAATTCTCTTCTGTTGCTACCAAAGAAACCAACGTATATGATAGATCCATTGACCGTTACTCAAAAGGTATTGATGCCTTGTTAGAATCTGATCGTATTAAAAACGATATCTTTAGATGGGAACATGATTTATGGCATTTCTAATTTGAAATAAAATTAAAAAGCTCCTAAGAAATTAGGAGCTTTTTTTATTTAATAAATTGCAATTTATTTTAATTGAAATAAACTTCCACCTTTTTCAAATAGTTTATCAACTCGCTTTTCTATTTCTGGATTTTTTTCTAAAACTGGAGCATGATGAGGTTTAATACGCGCATCAATAATTAGATTGTCACAACCAAAATGTTTGTATTCTGTAAATGAATTTATACCATATACATCATGACTTGGATTGGAACGTGTAAATGTTACCCATAACCAGTTTTTTAATGTAGCTGCTGTAAAACTTGAATCATCAACTACAACAATCATTGGAAAGCCTTTTAAATCAATGTTTTTCTGTTTTATTTCTTCATTGAAGCTATTAAACTCTTGCTTTGCTTTATCGTATGTTTCAAATTTATGGCCTTGTAAAACTAATACCCCAGGAAATACTATTTGAGGATTAGTGAATGATTGAACCTCGTTGAATGAATTTGAAATTTTATGTTCTAAGCTTCTCACTTTTTCTCCATAAGCAGCTACTACTAATTTACTACCTGAATTTAAACCTGTACCACTATAATCTAATGTATCAATACTTGTATTGGTTTGAAAATGCAAATCACGTTTTAAATTAATTCGCTCCAACATATATTGATAAAACTCGGCTTCGTGATGTGTTGAAAGTTTTGATGAAGTAGTATTATTTTCTTCAGAGGTAATAAATAAATACTTTGCTAAACTCAATTGCCCTTTGCCTAAAATGTGATTTGCAATTGTTAATAATTCTGCTGGCTGTTTAGTTTGATTATAAGGTGTATAACGCTCGCTACCAATTGCCAATAATAATGGATGAACTCCAGCAGCATCTACCGCATGAACTTCTTTTACACCAGGCAATTCGTGTTTAATTGCATTACCTGTTAATTCATGAATGATTTGTCCGAAGCTAGTGTCTTCTTGAGGTGGACGACCAACAACCGTAAATGGCCAAATAGCATCTTGTTTGTGATACACTTTGTGTACTCTCATTAAAGGGAAATCATGCTTTAAACTATAGTAACCTAAATGATCTCCAAATGGTCCTTCGGCTTTATTTTCGTTTGGATAAACTTCACCAGTAATAACGAAATCAGCATCAGTGCTTACACAAAATCCATCTTGATAAGTATATCTAAATCTCCTATTTCCCAAAGCACCAGCAAATGTCATTTCGCTTAAGCCTTCAGGTAATGGCATTACAGCAGCTACCGAATGACTTGGTGGCCCGCCAATAAAAATAGATACTTTTAACGGCTTACCTAATTTATTAGCTTTGCTTTGATGCACTCCAATACCACGATGTAGTTGATAATGCAATCCAATTTCTTTATTTAAAATGTAATCGTTACCATTTAATTGAATACGATACATGCCCAAATTGGCATTCATTATTCCCGGCTTATCAATGTCTTCACTGTAAACCTGCGGCAGTGTAACAAAAGCACCGCCATCCATAGGCCAATGTTTAATTAAAGGGATTTTATCAATCGTTGTTTCTTTATATAAAACAGGTTTTGATAATGGGTTTTTTAATGGCAAAGCAGACAAAGCTGTTAAAGATACATTAGCATATTTAAAAGGATTTTTAAGAGCTTTAACAGGGTTGTTTTTTATTTCGATAAGCGTTTGAATTTTTTCAAGCGTATCTCTGAAAATAAATTTACTTCTATCTAAAGTTCCAAAAATATTGGATGCACATTTAAATTCTGTTCCTTTGACGTTTTCAAATAATAAGGCTGGACCGCCCATTTCGTGAACACGCAAATGAATAGATGCCATTTCTAAATTTGGATCTACTTCTTCTTTTATTCTAATGAGATGATTGTTTTTTTCTAAATCATCTAGACAGGCCTTTAAACTCTTATATCCCATATATTTTAAACAGTCTAAAGATAAAGAGGTTTAAATTAATAATTACATTTATGCTATTATATTTACACTATGTCAGCACAAAATAATAAACAAATAGCCACTAAATGGTTCGAAGCTTTTAATGAGCACGATTTAGAGAAATTATTGTCGCTTTATAATGATAATGCACAGCATTATAGTCCGAAGCTAAAAATTAGAATGCCCGAAACTCAAGGGTTAATTAAAGGCAAACAGGCGCTGCGTGAGTGGTGGAGAGATGCCTTTGATAGATTACCTACTTTACAATATGAAGTAATTAAATTAACGGCAGATGACGAACAAGTGTTTATGGAATATATTAGACATGTAAATGGAGAAGAAGATTTATCGGTAGGCGAAGTGTTACAAATAGAAAATGGATTGATTGTATTTTCGAGAGTTTATCATGGTTAAAAAATTAACAGCTATTAACTAGTCATAAATTCGATATTTCTGTATCTTAGACTTCGTAATGAAAAAACTATTTTTACTTCCTTTGTTTTTATTGATAACTATTAAATGTTTTAGTAGTTACATCTTAATTCCAATGGATGATACTCAAAAAAATCATTTAAAGGCATATGGAATTGCTTATTGGGCATTGAAAGGTGAATTAGAAATACAATGGTTAACTAATTACAGAGGCGGTAGTTTTTTAATTCCTAATTCGAAACCTGTTACAACAGAGTGTACCATAAGGGGAATTAGTTATGAAATTATTTCAGATGCACAATCCAACGGCATATTAGCAGAGATTGCAAATCCAGAAGTAAATCAAGATGCGGTTAAATTAGAAAAAGCTCCCAAAATTGCCGTTTACTCCCCAAAAATAAAACAACCTTGGGATGATGCCGTAACATTGGTATTGAAGTATGCGGAAATTCCATATGACGTTGTATATGATGAAGAAATCTTGTCCGATAAGTTAAAGGATTACGATTGGTTGCATTTGCATCACGAAGATTTTACTGGGCAATATGGTAGATTTTATGCAAGCTTTCATCAAACTGCCTGGTATCAAACCGAAGTTAAAAACAATGAAGAAACCGCTAAAAAATTAGGCTTCACCAAAGTATCACAATTAAAATTAGCAGTTGCAAAAAAAATAAATGATTACGTATTTACTGGCGGTTTTTTATTTGCCATGTGCAGCGCAACGGATAGTTATGACATTGCTCTTGCGGCTGAAGGAATTGATATTTGTGAATCGATGTTTGACCATGATCCTGCTGATGCGGCAATGAATAAAAAAATTGATTACACAAAAGGCTATGCCTTTGAAAAATATCAGCTAAGCACTAATCCTTATGAATACGAATTTTCGACTATTGATGCAACAACACCAAGACGACAATACGGTATGAATAAAGATAATGATGTTTTTACCTTATTTGAATTTTCTGCTAAATGGGACCCAGTACCAACCATGTTATGTCAAAATCATGAACAAACCATTAAGGGTTTTTATGGACAAACAACTGCTTTTACAAAAACGTTTATCAAAAAAAACATTTTAATATTAGGCGAAGCAAAAGCCTATAATGAAGCGCGTTATATTCACGGAGATCATGGTAAAGGAACATGGACGTTTTATGGTGGCCACGATCCAGAAGATTATGAGCATAGAGTAGAGGATCCACCAACGGATTTAAGCTTGCATCCAAATTCTCCTGGATATAGATTGATCTTGAACAATATCTTATTTCCAGCAGCTAAAAAGAAAAAACAGAAAACTTAGTCAATGGACTTCGACTCCGCTCAGTCCCCTATGTTTTAATGATGGCTGAGCGGAGTGGAAGCCACCCAATTCACTCACTAAAATAACTTCGCACTTCGTCTCTTAAGTTGTAACGGCTAGCCATTACTTCGCCATAAGCACCAGCGCTTCTAATAGCAATGATGTCACCACGTTTTGTTTCGGGCAATTCAACCGCTTTGCCAAAGCAATCGCTGCTTTCGCATATTGGGCCAACAACATCGTATTTAATGGTGTTTTTTTCTTTTGAAGAAATATTTTCAATCACGTGAAAAGCTTGATACAATGCAGGTCGGATTAATTCAGTCATACCAGCATCTAAAATAGCAAAGTTGGTATTAATTCCATTTTTAATGTATAATACTTTACTAATTAAGCTGCCACATTGAGCTACGATGGCTCGTCCTAATTCAAAATGCAATTCCTGATTTTTTCTTAATTCAATAAAGTCGTTAAATACTTTAAAATAGGCAGCAAAATCGATAATAGCATGCTTGTCGGGCTCGTGATAATTAATACCAACGCCGCCACCAACATTAATGATGGGTAAATCGAAACCTTTATTTAAAAAGTAGGTGTTAATTTCGTTTACTCTCGAACATAATTTTTTAAATGGAGATAAATCAGTTATTTGAGAACCAATATGAAAATGTAAACCAATTAATTTTAGGTTTGGTAGTTTTTTTAATTTCTCAATAACCGTTTCAAATTCATAAGGATTAATCCCGAATTTATTTTCTTCTAAACCTGTTGTAATGTATTTGTGTGTATGTGCATCTACATTAGGATTAATGCGTAATGCAATAGAAGCTAATTTATTTTGTTTCGCTGCTAATTCATTAATCACATCAAGCTCTTGCAAACTTTCGCAATTAAAACAAAAAATATTTTTTTCTAAGGCGTAATTAATTTCATCATCACTTTTTCCAACGCCTGCAAATACAACTTTTGACGAATCAAATTTATTTTCAATTGCGCACTTTACTTCATTGCCACTCACACAGTCTGCACCTAATCCATTTTTTTGAATTAAGTCAATAATTCGGGAATTAGTATTTGCTTTAAAGGCATAATGCACATGGTAATTATATTTGGAGCTTTCTGCTTTTACAACATCTAATGTTTTTTGTAGCAATTGTAAATCGTAATAATAAAATGGTGTTTTATATTGCGATAAATTTTCGAGTATTTTTTCTGTAAACATATTTGCCATTGTTAGTATCCAAATAAACCTTTATTTAAAGCCACTAGAGCATCCTTCTTGTGAATAGAATTTACAAGTACACTAATGTTGTTGGAACTCCCTCCATAAGACACCATACGTAAAGGAATGTCTTTTAAAGACTCTAATACTTTAAAGCCATAGCCTGCTTTGTTTTTCGGTAAATTTCCTACAATACAAATAATAGTTTGCTCTTGCTCAATTTCTACTTTGGCAAATTCTTCCAACTCTTTAGTAATTTCTTTTAAGTGTTTCATATTATCTATCGTTAATGATACTGCAATTTCAGAAGTAGTAATCATATCAATAGATGTTTTGTAACGTTCAAATATTTCGAATACAGCACGCAAAAAACCATGCGCTAATAACATTCGGTCGCTTTTAATATTAATGGCACAAATGCCATCTTTAGCTGCTACAGCCTTTAATCCTACTACTGCATTAATATTTGATATGCGTGTCCCTTTGGCATCAGGTTGCATGGTGTTTTTTAGTAGTACAGGAATGTTTCTTTTTTGAGCAGGTAAGATACAAGTAGGGTGTAAAATTTTTGCACCAAAATAAGCTAACTCTGCTGCTTCATCAAAACTTAATTCGTGAATTGGATGTGTTTTAGAAACAATACGAGGATCGTTATTGTGCATACCGTCAATATCCGTCCAAATTTGTACTTCATTGGCTTTAATAGCAGCGCCAATAATGGATGCTGTATAATCACTCCCACCACGTTTTAAATTATCAATTTCTCCAAAGGCATTTCGGCAAATGTATCCTTGAGTAATAAATAAATTAATGTTTGGATATTTGTTTAATTCAGTCTCTAAATTTTTTTCGATGTAGGTTAATTGAGGTTCATCATTTTCATCAATACGCATAAAATTTAATGCTGGCAATAAAGCCGAAGGAATGTTTATTTCCTGCAAATGAAAGTAGAATAGGGCAGTACTTAGTAATTCTCCCTGGGCTAAAATCGCTTTTTCTTCATTTACTGTAAACATATCTAATGTAAATGAACGTAGGTAATTAAAATGGTTTTTAATTAAATCGTTCCCTTTAGTTTTAAATTCAGGCGAACTAAATAATTGATCAGCCTCATTCACATAAGTAGATTCTAATTTATTAATAAGTGCATTAGCATTATCGCTTTCTTTTTTATACAGTGCATTGCATATTTCTACCAAGGCATTTGTTGTGCCACTCATGGCTGATAAAACAACAATCTTTCTTTCGGGCGAAGAAATGAGTTGCACTAAGGCCTTCATTCGCTCTGCAGTTCCAACACTTGTTCCTCCAAATTTTAATATATTCATGATTAATGTTATTTAATGATTTTGAATCCTGCTTTATCAGGAGTTTTAAATTTAAGAATGTTTATTGATTTTTTTGAATGTGTGTGAATCAATCCCTGATTCTGGCACACGAAATTAAATATGGCTCGGGCGAGCCTTACGTTTACACTTAGATTTTATGTAAAGGATGTTTTTCATTAATTCGATGCAAATAAACACATTAAAATATAATTCACAAAAAAACGCCTCAAAATTATTTGAGGCGTTTTAAATTTAACTCATCAAATATTATTGTTTTAAAACTTTATAAGTTTTGATAGCATCCTTTGTTTCTAATTTTAAATAGTAAATCCCATTTGCTAAATCAGAGATATTAATAGATTTAGAAATTAATCCATTTCCTTCTATTACATCATTTAAAACAACTTTTCCATCAATAGAAGTAATATATAGAACTCCTTTTAAATCTGAAGTAGTGGTTAAGTCCAAAGTTAATATTCCAGTTGTTGGATTTGGGTAAACGTTAAAATTTAAATCATTTGTTAATTCTTCAATTCCAACACACGCATTTACTGTTAATGTATCTTTTGCGGTATTTGAACATCCGTTTGATCCAGTAATTGTATAAAGGATAATATGTGAACCTTGTCCCGCTTGATTTGCAGAAAAAGTATTAGTAGATACTGCTGCACCAATGTATGTTC
>SYEI01000170.1 GCA_005800865.1 Bacteroidota bacterium
ATATAGGCGTATCCAGGATGCGCACCTTGTGAAGCAACACAACCTCCAACAGTAAACTCAATGTTAACACACTGACCAATATATGCTGATAAGTCAAAAGAACGTGTTTGCCAAGGTTTATATAACCAAGCTCCGCTTGCAATAAAACTAGGATCTGCACCACTAGTAGCGGGGCAACCTGAACCAGCAGCAGAAGCTTGATATTGAGCACAAGGAATTACGACATTGTTACAAGTTTCAAATTTAATATTAAAGAAAGGCTGTTCTGCGCAAGAATGAGTTCCATCTTGTAAAATAACTGCATACTTGTAAATAAAAACTGAGTTGGCAGCAGTAACCGTAAATGTTTGATTTAAACGATATGACATACCTCCTGTACCAGTTTGACCTAATCGAACGGCGAAGTTACCACCACCAGGAGGCACCATTGGAACCGCTGCTCCTACGTTAGGGTCATTTCCAGGCCCAACAATAACTGCTTGCGTTGTAGCTGCAGCACAACAGCCTGCCATTGTTTGAGAATTGGTATTAGATCCTTGTAAGGCTGTCCAACCTGCTAATGTTCCTGTTTCAAATCCAGGATTTGTACATGGAGCTTGAACTGTAGGATCTGACCCTTTTGAAACTTGATAGCCATAATGAAAATCTATATAATTACGCTTTAATACTGCAACAAAACGTTTTTGCATCCACTCCTCAGAGTAATTCATTTTGGCCTGATCCCAAGCAGCTGCCTCGTCAAAACCAACTAATGAATCCGCGTCATATTCAAGTGGTAGGTAAAACTTATCTATGTTTCCGCCATTAGCATCTTTGTGCAAATGATGATTATCTGTTTGAGATATTCCAATAAATTGAAAACCCATTAAACAAACTGCAGCAAGTAATAGTTTTGTAAAGTTTTTCATTCTAGTTATAATTGTTTGTTATACAATATTATTATAATACTATTTTAATTCATAGAGGGTCAACCCCCCATTTAGTAAAAACCATTAATTAGTGAGTTAATGATTTTTAGCTTTACAATAATATATACATTTTAACGAAACATCAAATTTTACACTAAAATAAAGGCGGGTTTAACTAATTGATAATCAGGTTTCACCCAATTATATTTTGTAGGGAATTTGTAATGTGATAATCAAGGAAATACTGTCCTAAAAAACTCATTTACTGTAGATGAACTAGATATAATTAACGATGAATTAAATCCATTTGTTAGATAGTGGAGTACACTTTTTTCCAAATTGCAAAGGAAAATAGTCTTAATAGGAAGTTCGGTTTTGAGGATAAAAGAGTGTCGAAATTTAACTTAAGATAATCTATGTTCACAAAATCTAATTGTACTTTGATTGTTTCTAAAACGTGCTGCTTATTTGGTAAAAACCATTTTTCAACGGGTGTTTCAAATCCGATTTTATCTCTTCTGCTATATATTTGTTCTTGAATAAATTCTTTAGTTGCTTCTCTCAATAAATATTTAGAAATACCATTTTTTATTTTTCTGTTACATTCAATAGAAAACAAATAATTAACCAATTCAACATCGTCTGCAAAAGGAACTCTGCTTTCAATACCAAAAGCCATGCTACATCTATCTTCACATTTCAAGAATGATTTTAGTTTTCCGTTGTAATCTATAGCCAACTGTGCATTTAAAGAAGGTGCTAATTTCTCGTTTTTACTTTTCCCAAAGTGTTTTTTATTTTCAATAAAATAATTAGAATAATCAACACTTAGTCCAAATGTATCTTTCACTAATTGTTTCCCAAATAATTTATAGGCGTTTGGAATGGTTTGTTTTGAATCGTTTAATTTTTTAAAACTAAACTCTTCTTTCCATAAAGCCATATAATGATGAGAATATCCAGCAAACAACTCATCAGCACCCTGCCCATCTAAAACCACTTTAATATTATTTTCAGCAGCCAACTTCATCACTCGATGTTGCGAGTATGTACTTGTACTCCACACTGGTAAGTCCTGAAAATAATTTAAAGTTTCAATATCTTTAAAAAATTCAACAGCAGTTGGACTAACTGTTTTCCAATTACCACTAACGTGTTCGGAAGCTAGTTTCGCATAATTAGTTTCATCAAAAGCTTCGTTTGGAAAAACAGCCGTAAATAATTTCATTTGCTTGTTAGGTTGTAAATACTTAACAATACCAGCGATAATCGTACTATCCAATCCTCCACTTAAACAAGAACCAACCTCAACATCGCTGCGTAATCGCAATTTAATAGCATTCACCAATTTCCCTTCAATTAATTCTATAATTTCTTGGTCGCTATTTGAAGAAACCAATTGACTTGGTAATGTATAGTAATTAGTTATTTGAAAATTATGAGAATTTAAATCATAAACTAAATAATGTGAAGGTTTTAATTCATGTATACCTTTAAATAAACTTTGCTCAGTGTTTTCAAGATTCCCATTCACCATAAAATCAAATTGTTGAACTTCATTAATTTCAAATGCAACTAATTTCGATTTAATAAATGCCTTGTATTCGCTCGCAAAGGCAAAAGCATCATTAGTATTAGAATAATAAAAAGGTTTCACTCCTACTCTATCTCTAGCGCAAAATACTTGATTGTTTTTTTTATCTAATAAAGCAAAAGCAAACATACCGTTGAATTTTCCTAAGCAATCAAATCCCCATTCTTTATAGGCTTCTAAAACTACTTCGGTATCGGTTTGTGTTACAAAAACATGTCCTTTATTTTTTAACTCTTCTCTTAATTCAATGTAATTATAAATTTCTCCATTAAATGTAATCCAATAATCAGCAGTGGTATCACACATAGGTTGGTGACCAGATTCTGACAAATCAATAATTGATAAACGACGATGCGCGAAAGCAATTTTATAACCGTTTTCTAAACTTTCCAAAGAAGTCACGGGATTAAACAAATAGGATTTACTTTCTCTATTTACTTGAGGTGTTTCATATGAATATGCAGCAGTTGATTTTGAATCAGAAAAAAAAGCGAAACCTTCGCCATCTGGCCCACGATGCTTGATAGCCTGACTCATATCAAATACCATATCTTTTAGAGATACTGTGTTTGTTTTAGAGATTATTCCTGCTATTCCGCACATAATTATTTAAGAATTTAGATTTTAGAAGTTTGAAGTAATTCTTTATAAAACTTAATCCAATCTATTTTTTCAGGCACAAAACTATCATTATGAAAGATAGATATAAATTCGCCCCCAAAATTTTTAACGTCTTGTAATAAATATAAAGTTGAATGTTTTGCATTTTCTGCACTTAACTTATTATAATCTCTCAATGTTCCTTCCATAATGATACTTGTATGAATAGTTAAGTTGGTGGTTTCATTTTTTTGTAAATCAAACCATTTATAAGGTACACATAAACCTGTTCTATATCCTGATTGAGACGCAAATATCATCGTGTAATCGTCTGTTATTTCTTGTCTAATAAACTCTCTATAAGTTTCAGGAAGATTAACTCTTAAAAAATGACAACGAGCAGAAGTTACTTTTTTGCCTATAATATCTTCTAAACGTTTTTTC
>SYEI01000002.1 GCA_005800865.1 Bacteroidota bacterium
CAACCCCTAAACGCAAAAGCATCTGTAAAGGAAAAATTACCCGTAGGTAAAAAGCATGTTAACTAAACAAAACTTTAAAAGTTTCAAATAAATTGTAATTAGCTTTTTTTATATCTTACTTAAACAGAAGGATGTATAAAAAATAGGATAGAAATTAATAATCTAAGAATGCTTCAAAAAATTATTCTATAATAATTTTTTGTGTAGAGTTGATATAATCATTATTTAATCTCACACTATAGATGCCCGCTGGCAAATCAATGCCATCTATCTGCAACTCAGTTTGTGCGTTTATATCAATTACTTTTTCTAAAACAATTTTTCCTGTAATATCATAAATGTTTATATGAATCGCTGTTTCATACTGTTTATCAAAAGCAATTACTAATGATTGATGTTTTAATAATGGATTTGGGAAAACAGAAAACTCAATCTTATCGTAAAAATCAACCGCAACAATATTGGAGTACGAATAGGTACCATCAAAATCAGTTTGCTTTAATCTATAATAGTTAGTGCCACGATATGGTTTTGTATCATTTAGCTGATAGTTACTCGTAGTTATGGTATTGTTGGCTTTCATGGTTCCAATAACTTCAAATTGAATACCATCGCTACTTTTTTCAACTGTAAAAAAATCGTTATTAATTTCTGTAGCTGTTTTCCAATGTAATTCAACCATACTAGCAGATGATAATGCGGTAAAACTAACCAATTCAATTGGTAAAGGCCCCGTAGATGAATTAATAATTCCTGCATTGCTACTTCCTGGTCCCGCAGCGCCATTTGTGGCTGCGGCACATCCTGAACAACTTACTCCACCAGTTCCTGGGGCTGTATTTGTAGTAACATTTGTAGTAGGTTGCGCAACCGAATAAATAACAACGCCTTGGCCACCGCCACCGCCACCGCCATGAACACCAGAAGTAACACTTGAACCACCATTACCGCCACTAGATGCAACCGTTAAGGGACAAGTACCTGCAATACTGTAACTATTTACCTGTAATACAATAGAACCACCCGCTCCTGCTCCACCGCCACCATCATTAGAGCCATTAGCCGCATTAGCACCGTTAGCAGAAATTGAAATAGCACATGCGCCTGTAGTTCTAATATTTGCAGCCTTAATTAAAATAATTCCACCACCTTTTCCTCCAGTTGTTCCATTTCCATCATTTTGATGTCCTGCGCCGCCGCCGCCGCCCATAAATAGACGAGAAGCTGATATTTGAGCGCTTAAACTAATGCCTCCCAAACCTCCAACGCTAGGGCTACAACCAGTGCCTGCGGGTACCCAACCCAAACCTCCGCTACCGCCTGCCGAATAATTTCCGCCGCCACCGCCACCAGAATTTACGTCGTTTCCACCGCCGCCGCCGTTTAATATCTTACCTCTTGCTCCTGTATAAGCAGGAGTTGTGTTTTTATAAATTCCTTCTCCCTTTCCAGAATACCTTGTTGCAATAGCAGTGCGATAAGTAGTACTCTCGCAGGCGGTATAACCATTAGGATTTTTTGTGCCACCAAGAAACCCAATGCCATTTGCCGATATACTATTATTTAAAGTTAAAGTATTAGTTACTTGAATTCCTATAACTCCACCTACATTACCATCCCAAACTAATCCTGTAATCGTTGCAGTAGTTGTGTAATTAGCTCCCAAATCGCGTAACGTAATAATTTGCACAGATGAATTAGCTCCAGTATTAAATGTATTGGTTAACGCACTTGAAAGTGTAATTGTTGTAGGTGTTCCAGCTGCAGGAGAACGTGCTGATATTGTCCTGATTTCGTAATTGCCAGCGTTTCCAATTGCTCCCAAATCACCAAAAGAAGCATTGTTACCTGTGTTTCCGCCAATTACATCATCTTGCATTTGCATTACAATTACCTCGCCACCAACTGTAAATGTATGGCTAGTTTGATCAACATTTGTAACAGTTAAGGTAGTTTTCGCTCCATTAATATTAGTCACTTTAGCGTATGCGTTTAATATTTGAGCGCGGCTAACAAAAGATATAAATAATAAAAACGCAACTAAATATTTCATACTGTTTTATTTAAGTTGCTAAAAATAAGCAATTTAGAGCAGATTAAAAAAATATTTCAAGTAATAATCGATTCACCTACCATCAAGGGCAGACTATCAATCATTTAAATAATATTAAAACATACTATTACTTTTTACGTCTTCAAAAAGTCACCATCTACAATTAACAACTTCACTCCATTTGCAGAAACAGAACGATGCGAGCTCATTTCGTCTGATACAACATAAGTCATGCCTTTAGTTAATTTGGTTTTTTCGCCTGTTTCCAATTCAGTAACAAAATCGCCTTCTAAGCAATGTACAATATGTCCTTTTTGGCACCAATGATCTGCTAAATATCCTGCACTGTATTCTACTACTCTAATTCTTAAACCATCAAATTGTATAGTTTGCCAAATAGCTGTTCCTGTAATTCCTGGATATTCTACTTTTTCAATTCCTGTCCAATCGATGGTATTAAATAATATATGGCTCATGTAATTTTAATTAAATATTTTTTCTTTCAACGCCAACCCTTTTTCATTTAGAATAAGTAGTTCTCCGTTTTTCGCTTTTGGTTCCAATAACCAAACTCTGTCTTGGCAACCAATATTAATAATTCCTTCAATTTCATGATGTCTACTTACAATAATAGCGTAAGGAAAATAATTATTTTTACAAGCATCATCTTCTTTCTCGGTGCTATAGTTCGATTGATCTAAAAGCAATTCTTTAATTAATTTGACACTGTTTTTTGAAAACACTTTAACCACATCATTCGTTGAATACATCCTTGCCTTTGTATCAATTGCATACTTAGAACTCGAATCATATTGCACTCTTACATAAGTTACCTGGTAATCTTTATCCGTTATTCGCGACCAATCTATTTTTAAATCATCTGCTGGTTTAACAGAAGCAAAACCGACAATTAAAATAACTAATAGTGTACTTGTTAAGAATTGCTTCATACTATTTTGTTTTCAATTCACAGGTAACTTCATTAAAAGGAACGCTCGCGTAATGCGTATCGTAATAGTCTTTACACCTTTGAGTAGCATTTTTCTTAGTGTCATGTATATTATAATAATCAAAAGTACCACTAGGATTAGTACAATAACAAGTATAACCTTTTTTGCAGCTTGTAAAAACAAAAGCGCACAATAGTGTTATAAAAATTGAAAATTTCATTTATTTAAATATACAGAAACATTGCTTGTTTTACAATTCATTCGGCAGAAAATTTTTTGTGTCTTTTTTATTATATTGCATTATATAATTAAGGCAAATGGCATTACATGAATAAACTCTTACTATTATTATACATCTTGTTTTCACTTAATTGTTTTTCTCAAGCAAAAAAAATTAAAATAAAAAAGGAGAAAGTTGAAAAAACCAAAGCTCCTTTAACTTCTTTAGCAAGTATTGATGCATATTATGGCAACATTGTATTTAAAGATAAATTTTATAGCCAACTTAATACAGGAGATTCTTTAAAATTTAACTTACCTCCCAATTTCGTAGGAATTGGTATTTCTGGAATTTCAAGGCAAATAGGCGCAACGTATTTTGTATTTCAATTCGACTTCCAAAAATATATTCCACATACATTAATTTTAGAAGATAGTATTCATTCCACTTTTTCTGGAGGAAGTTTTGGTTTAGGTATAGGAAAGTGTTTTGCTTCTTCTTCTGGAAATCTAAGCATCATTTATTACTTAGGATTTAACTCCGGCAGATGTACATTAAGTAATTCAGAAAACATATCCTTACAAAAACAATTCTTTTGCCCAAAGATTAGTTTGCAACCAAAACTCATGATAAAGCGACTAGCTATATCCATTATAATTAGTGCGCAAGGAGATATTACTAGCGCAAAATGGTTACCTACGTACACTGATAAAAAAAATAAAGTGTTAATAAACGGATTATATCAAACTGGATTTATTGGATTAATAAG
>SYEI01000020.1 GCA_005800865.1 Bacteroidota bacterium
AAATAAAATGAGACACGGAGATAAAATAAATAATTTAGGTAGAACAGCTTCTCACCGTAAGGCGTTAATGAGCAATATGGCTTGTTCTTTAATCGAGCACAAACGTATTTTCACAACTTTAGCTAAAGCTAAAGCTTTAAGAACTTATGTTGAGCCAATCATTAACAGAAGTAAAGACGATTCTACTCACAGTCGTAGAACAGTATTTGCTTACTTAAAAAGTAAAGAAATAGTTTCTTTATTATTTAAAGAAGTATCTGTTAAAGTTGCTGAAAGAAACGGTGGTTACACTCGTATCATCAAAACTGGAAACAGACAAGGTGATGCAGCTGAAATGGCGTTAATTGAATTAGTTGATTTCAACGAAATTTATTCAAACGGTAAAACTGCTAAAGTTGAAAAAGCTAAAACTACTCGTCGTAGCCGTGCTAAAAAAACAACTGATGCTGCTGGTACTACTGAAACTAAATCAGAAGGAGCAGAATAATTATACAATTTTAAAGTTTGTAGAAATCCCCAATTACATTGTAGTTGGGGATTTTTTATTTTCTCCCACTTGGCTTCGAAAAGCTCAGCCAGCGAAGAAGGGGAGCAAGAGAACAATAATAGGAACAGAGATGAAACGGATTGAACTGATTAATATTGATTTTTAATATACAACTCTAAACTATAATCCACCTAGTCCTTATTCCTATTGCTTTTAAAACAAGAACTAATAAAAATCAACCTAATCCGTTATATCCGTAAAATCCGCGTTCCTATTTTTCCCCTACTAACAGTTCATTGTCATAAATAAAGGCAAACCAATCTAAACAATCCCCTATCCTAACCTAAATTTGAATAAACCAAAAACAAAATAAATTATGATGGATATCAATTTTTTAGCAGTCTTAGTGGCGTCCTTAGTACCTATGGCAATTGGATTTATTTGGTATAACCCCAAAGTATTAGGAACAGCTTGGCAAAAAGAAACCGGTTTAACAGACGAAAAAATTAAAGGAGCAAACATGGCCCTTATTTTTGGTGTAAGCTTTATTTTAAGCTTTCTGTTAGCGTTTTTCATGCAACCTATGGTAATACATCAATTTCATATTATGTCGTCGTTTTACGACTACCAAGAGCAAATTAAAGATGTTACTACAACCGAAGGTGCGCTCTATAAACAAGTAATGGATTTAGTGGGTATGGGACATCGCACATTCGGCCATGGTATGTTACATGGTGTAATGAGCGGTTTTTTTGTTGCAACGCCAATGATTGCTACAAATGCCCTATTTGAGCGTAAAAGCTTTAAATTAATTGCAATTAATTGCGGCTATTGGATTATTAGCATGGGTATTATGGGCGGAATTGTATGTGGCTGGGTATAATCCTTGCCTAACATTTAAAACGCTTCTAGGGCAATCCTTAGCGGCGTTTTTTTATTAAACCCTACTCCACAATCATTTTCTTCACTCCCAATAAATGATTGCTGGTTGTGCGCACAAAATAAGTTCCTGAACTTAAATTTAATTTTAATTCCAGTTTCTCAGAATTTGTTGTTTGAGTGTGTACAATTTTTCCCATCACGTCAATTACTTCAATGGTTTTCTCGTGTGTATCATTCTCGAACTCTAAAGTAAAATTGCCAGCGTTAACCGTTGGAAATAATTGATAGTTATAAATTGTTTCCTCGCTATTTTTAATTCCTGTTACAATGCTATTAATCGTAGTTTCCCAAATACCACGCCCAAAGGTAGAAACATACACTTTATTTAGTGCTGGATTAAATTCAATATCGCTTACAATCACGTTAGGTAAACCAAAACTATTATTTACCCAAGTTGTTGAGCCAGCATTCAACGTATAAACGCCAATATCGGTGGCAATTATTAAATCATTGGTTCCCGGAATTTGTTTAATGCAATTAACTGGTAAGTTTGGCAAATTAAAAGTGATGTTTTGCCAAGTGCTTCCGCCATTTGTTGTGGTAAATACTTTATCAGTTGCACTAAAACCCGCCATACTTACATAAGCAATGTTGGCGTTGCTTGCATTAATCTCTATACCTGTATAGTAAAGGCTATCTGGTAAATTATTAGTCACGTTGGTAAACGAGGTACCTCCATTAGTGGTTTTAATAATTACACCATTTACTCCGTTTTCATACCTCACTCTTCTTGCAGCGTAAATAACCTGACTGTTAGAATTAGAAACGGCTAAAGCAGAAATTTCGGAGCTTTGACCTGTTATTGTATTAGATGCAATTGATGCTAAAGGCGTCCATGAATTTCCATAATTTGTTGATTTTACAACATTTTCATTTCCAATATAAACTGTGCCAGGATTATTGTAATTGGCAACAATTGGCGTTACCCATTCCGCTTGCTCTCCATTTATATTTGAAGACGCAATATTACTACTCGCACCATTATCTGAACTAACCCACATGTTACCATATTGACTACTTCCTAAAACATTTGTTGCGCTTGTTGGAAACAAACAATTATCCATACCATCTCCACCAAAAATAGTTGACCAACTACCTGCATTATAATACATAGAGGCGTTATCTTGTGCGCCAGCAATTAATTGCCCAGCGGTATTTTTAGAACTTGATAATCTATAAAACGAAGAAATTTGCATGGCATTCATTTGCGTCCAAACCGTAGGCCAGGCGCTAGTTCCCCAAGAATCGGCAATCATTGCTGATGTTTGATACACACCACCATCACTGCATACAAAATAATTACCAGTTAATGGACTTCTGCTAATATCATGAATATCGCCATGCAAGGTTGGGCCATACTGTGTTGTCCAATGCGACATTGGCATAAAAGAATTTGCGCCATCGTAAGATGCCCACATATTAACGCCACCCACATAAACTGTGTTAGCATCAGTCGCATCAACTAACAATCCTAAATCATAGTTACCTTGTCCACCAGAGCCACTTCCTGTTCCTCCATCTAAAACATTATCCGTTGGGGGAATAAAATTCCAATTCAAACCAGCATCTGTTGATTGGTATATACCATATAAACCACCAACTAAATCAACGCATAGTGCATAAATATAATTGTTGTTTGATGGAGCAATGGCAATTTTCACGCGTTGTATATTTCCTGTTAATGGCATATTGGTGTTTAACATCGTCCAAGTATTACCAAAATCAGTTGATTTGTAAACGCCTGCATTTCCAATATTTGAGTTCATAACCCAACCAGTAGCTGCATAAATAATATTTGGATTGATAGGATCTTGGTGCATATCCCAAAACAAAGAATCTAATTTTTTTGTCCAAGTAGCGCCAGCGTTAGAAGACTTATACATCCCTGTAACGCCGCAAGCAACAACATCATTGGTGTTTGCTGGATTAATTAATATTTTGCGAATCAAGGAAGCATCTCCATTCGTTAAATTATAAGTTAAGCCAGTTGGAGTCCAAGTTAAACCTCCATCTAAGGTTTTGTAAACTCCTATACCATAATGCGTATGTCGCTTTCTTCCACTTAAAAATAAACTGATACCAATGTATTCAAAATCACAAACCGAAATATACATTTCGTTTGGATTTGTGGGATTGATAGAAATATCGCTAATACGAGTTATTGGTAAATTATCTGTTAAGGGCGTCCATGTTGCGCCATTATTAGTTGTTTTCCAAACACCTCCTTGCGCCACCCCAACAAAAAAAGTATTAGGATTTGTTGGATGGAAAGCGATGCAATTAATACGTCCTATCCCATTTTCCATATAACCAGTTTGGTTAACAGGCGTAGCATTAGGCCCAAAAGGCGACCATGCAGCAGAGACACTGTTTTGAGTTTGCTGCTGCTTATAATTTGCCATATCGATAGTGGCATTAATGTATTCATCAAAACCAGCGGGTTCACCTTTGGTATTGGTATGTAACTCCATTTCTTGTTCCCAACGTTTATAGTTTTTCCAATGCTTTTGCTTTGTTAAATCATTGCTATTTTTAAAATCATTGAACTGAGATTTTAACTCCTTAAAAGTTAAAGCTCGATTGGTTTTATTTTTATAAAATGTTTGTCCGAAAAATAATTGGACACAAAACAAAAAAGATATGCTTAAAAAAAGATACTTCATGAAAATTTTAATTTAAAATCTGAAAATAAAGTTACTGAAAAAACAGGTAACTTCAACTATTACCAATAGTTTACAAAATTAGATTACAATTCCTCCAACCCCACTCCTACTCTTCTTTTATTCAAATTTTCGGGATCAATTACAGGAAACATTGTAAAATTATATCTATCATCATAATTCCCTTGCGTACCATATACTTGTTTTTCGCCTTTGGCTACTTTAAGTTTATCAATAAAAAACGCTAAGGATTTCCAACTAATATAACCTCTATCTGCCGCTAAGATAAATTGATTTACATATTTTTCTTTAATGGTTAATGGCGCAAAACTTAAAATATAAAAAGGAATACCTGATGATTCGCCTGCAATTTCTTTAGATGGGTATCCAAACCTATCTATAATTTTAGAAATGTTCTCAAATGACAAACTATCCAAATGCCTCAATTGTGTTTCAAAAATATTTCTTTTAAAGGGATTTTTAAGATTCGTATTAATACTATCTGCCAACGTATTATTATGCAAAGAAAATTCTTTATCAATAACATTTAAGGCTTCAATTAACGAATCATTAGTTTTAATATTCTTATTTACATATTCTGTTTTAATGAGTTTACCTTGCTCGTAATACATGTTTTTTATCAACAAGCCACTATCGTTGTAAGATTTCCATTTTCCATAAAAATAATAATGTACTCTGTCTGGTAAATTTTCGAGTCGTGCATTACCTTTTAATTTTATTATTCCATTGGGATAATAAAAGGTCGTTTTCATTTTTTTGAAGCGATTAATTTCTCTTCTATCTAAAACACCATCATTATTATAGAAATAACATTTGCCTGATGAAACCCCATTTCTAAAACGCCCTTCGAACGATTTTATTTTTTTGGCATCATCAATATATGCAATCCATTTACCAGTTCGCTCGCCATGTTTATTTAAGCGATTTAACTTTTGAGAAAAAGAGTGATAAGGATTTATTGAAAAAAGAACAAGAAAAATATAAAGGATTGTTTTCATCGAGCAAACAAATTAAACTTTGTTTTCTTCTTTTACTTCAATGGTTGTTTTAAAAACAAAATTAGCAGGGCCTTCTAACCAAATGTTATAAAACGTATTTTCTAAAACCTTTTCAAATTTCACATTTAGATTTCCACCTAATGTTTTGATAGCGCAATTATTTTTATCAGAACTCACACCTTTTAAAGCAGCTACTAAAGCTGCGGCTGTAACGCCTGTACCACAAGATAAAGTTTCGTCTTCTACTCCACGCTCGTAGGTACGAACAAATAACTCATTATCTTTTTTCTCAATAAAATTAACATTGGTGCCTTCAAATACAAAACGGTCGTTATTTCTTATTTTTTTTCCTTCTGTAAATACATCAAAATTTTCAATACCATTTACAAATTTCACATAATGCGGTGAGCCCGTATTCAAATAAAAATAGCCTTCTCCTACTTCTACTTGGCGCACATCATTCATTTTTAAAGAAACCCAATCGTTATCTATTTTAGCTTCATGTATACCATCAATAGCTAAAAACTTAGCGTGAGTAGTTACAATACCTAAATACTTTGCAAAGGCTGTAATGCATCTTCCGCCATTACCGCACATAC
>SYEI01000171.1 GCA_005800865.1 Bacteroidota bacterium
AAACAGCAGTAACCATTACTATCAGTACAACTATTTTATTCATGCTTCATGTTATTCTATATGGCAATTAGTTAAAGAATCTAGTTCAATGTTCATGTTGTCTTTACATGATTTGTTGGCTGCTTTTTTAGCAAATACAGTTCCTTTATAGGTTTCTCTATAACTCGAAACATTTGTATTAGGCTTGGTGCAATAACATACATAATCTTTTTGGCAAGAAATAAATACACCCATTACAACCACAACAACCAGAACCGTAATTTTTTTCATATACTTTTTTATTCTAAATGGCAATTTTCTAAAGCGCCACCTGAAACGTCGTTGTTTGCTTTACAAGATTCCTCTGCTGCTTTTTTTGTAAATACATTGGTTTTAATATTATCACCATAACTTACATGACCAGTGTCGGCATTTGTACAAACACAAACGTAATCTTTTTGACAAGAAACAAATGCGCTTGCCATAAATATAGAAAAAATAAGTGCTAATTTTTGCATGAACTCTTTTTTTTGTCAAAAATAGAGTCTTAAAAAAAAGAAAGCAATACCCACCAACACGTATTTATAATTAAACTGTATGGATTTTAATAATATTAACCGGACAGTTTTTAGCCGCTTTTAAATTGTCTTCTAATTCATGGTCGTTTACTAGCACTGAGAAAAAGCCACGTTTTTCAACGCCACCAACTAAGGTACATTTACCATCTTTAGTAGAAATACGCCAACGGTAATCGGCTGCTTCAACACAGGCATTACAACCAATACATTTAATACGTTGTTGAATAATGCGAATCATTAAACTTCTGGAACTAATTTGTATAATTTATCGGAAGGACGAATTTTTTCATCGCTCATAATGGTAAAGATATTTCCCTTCACTACTTTATCAGTCGGTTTTCCATCTACTCTTAACTCGTCTATTTTCATTTCAAGATAACCAGTGGTTGGGCCTGTAATCATAATTTCATCTCCTACAGATAAGCTATGCGATTCGCATTGAAACTCCCCTACTTTGGCTTGCTCAAAATATTTTAAACCTTTGGCTAAGTATATTTTTTTCTTTGAAGATTTAGATCCATTCTCATCGCACCACTCGCCCATTTTACGGCCTAAATAATAACCATCCCAAAAACCACGATTAAATACCGTTGCTAATTGCGTTTTCCAATTTTCTATTTTTTCTTTGGTATAGGTTCCTTCTAAATACGCATCAACGGCTTCGTTATAACATTTAGTAACCGTATGCACATAATCTACAGAGCGTCCACGACCTTCTAATTTCAAAACACTCACACCCGCATCTAATATTTTATCTAAAAAATCAATGGTACATAAATCCTTTGCCGACATGATAAATTCATTATCGATTTCAAATTCCGTTCCATCTTCTTTATCAGTCACAACATAACTTCTACGGCAATTTTGAATACAAGCACCTCTGTTAGCCGACGCAAAATGCGAATGTAAACTCAAATAACATTTACCCGAAACAGCCATGCATAACGCACCATGTGCAAAAATTTCTAGCTCTACTAATTTACCAGAAGGACCCGTAATATTTCTACGTTTAATTTCGCGGCTAATATCTGCTACTTGCATTAAACTCAATTCGCGCGCTAATACAACCACATCCGCAAAGTTGGCATAAAACTCAACGGTATCAATATTAGAAACATTGGCTTGAGTAGAGATATGAATTTCCATACCAATTTTTTTGGCGTAATTCATTACAGCATGATCGGCAGCAATGATGGCGGTTACTCCATTTTCTTTAGCTGTACTCACAATACTTTTCATCAACGTAATATCGTGATCGTACAAAATCGTATTCAGCGTTAAATAGGTTTTAACGTTATTCTCCTTGCCAATTTCGGCAATGCGTTTTAAATCTTCTAGCGTAAAATTATTACTGGAACGAGCGCGCATATTCAACTGCTCTACTCCAAAATACACCGAATTGCAACCCGCTTTTATTGCCGCCATCAAAGCCTCGTAAGAGCCCGCAGGCGACATTAATTCAATAGAACGTTTCATTAAATTTGATACTACACGTTATTTCCCCAATTCTCTAACTCTTCTTTGCTCCACAATTCAGGGAAGAAAATACGACGCTGGTATTTTGGATGCATATATTTTCTCCAATCACTTCCTCCTGTTGCTTCTGCATTTCCTAAATATTTACCAGCGGCGTTATAGTGAGCCATAACCCAAGACACGTTTACTGTATAATCATAGTGACGCATCGCTTTAATTAAGTCTGCATCATTTTTTACAGCCTCTGGCAATTGCTTGAATTTTGTCCATAAGTTGGTTGTATTATACCCTTCCATTTGAATTAAAAATTCAGCCTTATAGCGCTTTTCGAAATTCCTAATTAAGGTATTCTTTTTACCAGTAGCATGATCTTTACCAGCAGCTTGCCAATATAAGTGTTCGTAGGCATGCTCATAAGGTGTATTTCTATCAATGGTTGCTCTAAAACGGTAGTCAATTAAATTAATTAACTCTGTGGAAGCAAATTCAATTAAACGGTATTGCGCGCTTTGAAAACCGCTTGCAGGCGTTAAGGTATTTCTAAATTTCATGTATTGCTCCTTCTCCATTCCATCTCCCATGATATCAAAAGAAGAAGATAACATATCAAAATAACGACTGATACGTCTTAATTTTTCGGTAAAGAAAGGTGCAGAAACTTCGGCACTGTTACTTACTTGATTAATTTCCCATAAAATCATTTTAAACAACAACTCATTAATTTGATGATACATGATAAATACCATTTCATCAGGTTGAGTGGTGCGTTGAATTTGAAGTCCTAATAAAGCATCAGGTAAAATATAATCCCAATACGTAATTGGATTAGCCCAAACCAAACCTTCTAAATGAACATCTGGGTTTTGATCGATGGCTTTATATTTATCTTCAATACGAGAAACTATTTCTTTTTGTGCGTCAGTCATAATTTTTATTTTTCGCTAAATTAATACATTTTTAGTCATTTGTTGATGGATAATATCATCAATAGCAGCAATCGATGTATCACTAGTAATACCATGTTTACTAATTAATTCCTTAATCACATTTTCCTGAGCATTTCCTTTTTCTAAGGCAGTTTTATATTCAATATCCGTAAAAGAAACCATCGTGTATAATGGGAAATATTTATCAGGATATAATTCACTAAATCTTCTTTCTATTTTTTGTAATAATAAGAAATCAGGATCAGCTACTTTGTTACGCATCACTAAATAATTATTGACTGATAGATCTTGAACCGCATCTCCATTTGGCTTGCGTAATACTTGATATTCTTCTCCAATTTTTTTCCAGTCTTCATTATGCTTTTTCATCAATTCCCACATGACTGTGCAATCTTCGAAACCACAGTTCATACCTTGTCCGAAGAAAGGAACCGTTGCATGTGCCGCATCACCCATTAACATCACTTTACCGTGATACCAAGGATAACAACGAATAATGGCTAACGATGATAATGGATGATCTCCCCAAGCATCTGCCACATTTGGCATCATGTTAAAGAAATCAGGAAACACTTCTTTAAAGAAGTTCTCCACTTTATCTTTAGTAGTTAATTTATTGAAGCAGTGCTCATGTCCATCAAATGGCATAAACAAAGTACAGGTAAATGACCCATCAAAATTAGGAAGTGCAATTAACATAAAGCGACCACGAGGCCAAATATGCAACGTATTCTTTTCCAATTTATAACTACCATCAGCATTCGCTGGTAATAAAATTTCGCGGTAACCATCTTCAATATAATTTTGACTATAGCTAAAGCGATCTAACTTTTGCATCGCATTGTAACGTGCAGCAGAGAATGCGCCATCGGTTGCAAACACCACATCAGCAGTTACTTCAGATAAAGCACCTGTTTGTGTATTTTTGAAATAGCTAGTACCTTTTTCTAAATCAACATTTACGCATTCTTCATTAAAGAAAATTTTGACATTAGGATTTTGTTCTGATAAATCCATCAACTTCGCATTAATTTCTCCTCGAGAAACCGAATAGATAGCTTGATCGTTAATACCATAAGGTTGATAGTTGGTGTCTCCTTTTAATGGATGCATGGTACGACCATACATTGGAATAGCAATTTTTCTAATTTCATCGCCAATACCTACTGCATCTAAAGCTTTCCAACCACGGTAAGACGTTGCTAAGTTAATTGACTTACCTGCAGACATATTTGCTTTACGCATATCTGGGCGGCGTTCATATACATTTACTTTATAGCCTTCTTTCGCTAAATAAACCGCCCATAATGAGCCTACTAATCCTGCACCTACTATTGTTGCTTGTTTCATTTTTATAATCTTATAATATTATTTTACTAAGGCTTCTTTTAACAATGGTGGCTCCATCACGTGACCACATTTTTTGCAAGTGCGTAACTCTAAACTATCGTAATACGATTGCATTAATTTTGGCAATTGCTCAACGATATCGCCCAAATGAAATTTAGCACGATACAATTCTGTATCGCAATTTTCACAATACCAAGTACACGCATCTAATTCTTGAGACGTACGTTGACGCTCAATTACTAAACCAACGGTGTTAGGAAAACGTTGAGGAGAATGTTCTACTCTAGGTGGTAATAAAAAAATCTCACCTTCTTTAATATCAATCACTCTTGTTTTTCCATTTTCTCTGATAGGCAATTGCATATCACCTTCAATTTGATAAAAAAACTCTTCACCTTCGTTATAGTGAAATTCCTTGCGGGCATTTGGTCCGCCCACAACCATCACAATAAATTCGGTGTCTTTATAAACCACTTGATTTCCAACTGGTGGCTTTAATAAATGACGATTTTCGTCAATCCATTTTTTGAAATTAAATGGTGGAATGATGCTCATACTTAAAATGTGATTTAGTTTAAAAACAAAACACCTGTCAAGTTTTATAAACCTGACAGGTGTAAAATATTAAAGGGTTCCTCTTCTTGCTTGTTCCGCTTCAATGGATTCAAATAAAGCTTGGAAGTTTCCTTTTCCAAAAGACTTCGCACCTTTACGTTGAATGATTTCAAAGAACAATGTCGGTCTGTCTTCTACTGGTTTTGTAAAGATTTGCAACAAGTATCCATCTTCATCTCTATCTACCATGATACCCCATTTCTTTAACACTTCCATATCTTCTTCAATAATCCCTACTCTATCTTTTACAGTATCATAATACGTTCCTGGTACATATAAAAATTCAACTCCACGTTTACGCATTTCAGAAATCGTAAATACGATATCATCTGTTGCCACAGCAATATGTTGGCAACCTGGACCATGATAAAAATCCAAATACTCTTCTACTTGTGATTTCTTTTTACCATGAGCTGGTTCGTTAATTGGGAATTTAATACGACCATTTCCGTTTGTCATTACCTTACTCATTAAAGCCGTGTACTCTGTCGAAATATCTTTATCATCAAACGTTACTAAGTTTGCAAAACCCATCACATCTGCATAAAAACTAGCCCACTTATTCATAGCTCCTAACTCCACATTACCCACCATGTGATCGATATATTTTAAACCTGTTGGAGTTGGTTTGTATTCCGTGTCTAGTTTTGCATAACCTGGCATAAAAACGCCTTTATAATTTTTACGTTCTACAAACATATGAATGGTTTCTCCATAAGTATGAATACCAGCCCTTACAATTTCTCCGTTTTCATCTTTTGTAACTGTTGGTTCTAAATAAGATTTAGCGCCACGTTTCGTTGTTTCTTCATATGCTTTACGAGCATCATCTACCCATAAGGCAATAACTTTTACTCCATCGCCGTGATTACGGATATGGTGAGAAATTTCGCTATTTGGATCAAAAGGAGAAGTTAGTACCAAACGAATTTTATCTTGAACTAATACATAAGATACTCTATCGCGAGAACCGGTCTCTAATCCAGCGTAAGCTAGTTCTTGGAAACCAAAAGCTGTTTTGTAATAATGCGCTGCTTGTTTGGCATTACCCACATATAATTCAACATAATCGGTTCCGTTAATTGGTAAAAAGTCTTGCGCTTTATCAAATACTTTTTCTCCACTATAATCGTAGTTTTTTACTTTAGTTAAATCTGCTACTGACATAATATTTATTTTTTAGTTAGTTGTTTTTATTTTTTTATACTAATTGAGGAGTGCTCATCCATGATTTATAATAATCTTTCACTTCATATTTTAAAGCTTCTGTAGAAATTTTCAAAGGATTAAATGGGTCAATCATCACCGCTAATTCTTTGGTTTCTTTTTTACCGATACTACGTTCAATTGCTCCTGGATGTGGTCCATGAGGAACACCTGCTGGATGTAATGTAAATTGACCAGCTTTGATATTATTGCGGCTCATGAAATCGCCATCTACATAATACAAAATTTCTTCCGCATCAATATTACTATGGTGATAAGGTGCAGGAATGGCGTCTGGATGATAATCATATAACCGCGGAACAAAAGAACAAATCACAAAATTACGTCCTTCAAATTGTTGATGAATTGGAGGAGGCATATGAATACGACCTGTAATTGGCTCGAAATTAAAAATGGAGAACGCATAAGGATATACATAACCATCCCATCCTACTAAATCAAAAGGATGTGTTTCATAAGTATATGGATAAATCATTCCACGTTTTTTAATCATAATTTTAAAATCACCATGCTCATCATGTGTTTCGAAATTATAGGGCAATTTAAAATCGCGTTCACAGAATGGAGAATGCTCTAATAATTGACCAAATTCATTGCGGTAACGCTTTGGCGTGCGAATTGGACTATGAGATTCTACAAATAAAATTTTGTTTTCCTTTGTGTCAAATTCCAATTTATAAACGACACCTCTTGGAATAATGACATAATCTCCGTATTCAAAATCAACGGTACCGTACATGGTTTTGCAACGACCACTTCCTTTATGAATGAATAACATTTCATCAGAATCAGCATTCTTAAAGAAATAATCTTCCATATTTTTTGAAGGACATGCAATACCAATTTGCATATCATCGTTAAAGAAAAACACTTTACGACTTTCTAAATAATCATCTTCTGGTTCTACGTCATAACCCATAAAGCTTAAAGCTTTCAAGTTTTCATCAATACCAACTTCTGGCTTAGCATAATGTGCTTTTCCAATTTCTTTCACCATGGTTGGTGGATTAAGATGGTACACTAAAGAAGAGGTACTCGAAAAACCTTCGGTACCAAATAATTCTTCATGATATAATTCGCCATTTGGTTTGCGAAACACAATGTGACGTTTATGTGGGATTTGCCCTTGTTTTTGATATATAGACATAATGACGTTTTTTTTGTAACAAAGGATGAAAAATTAACAGGAAAAAGGAATGACATAACTCAGTTTAATCACATGATTATTGTCAATTATAGTAGGAAGAACAAACCTACCTTTAGGTTATAAATCAATAATAAATAAAATAGATAAATCATGAATACAGGAGAAAAAATTTACACGCAACATGCCGACCATACAGAATGGTTAAGCAAATTAAAATTTTATACAGACGAAATATCTATTTTGAAAGGTCGTTTGGGAGAAATTGCATCTAAAAATAATCAGAAAGATGTGCTAGCTCAAGTAGAGCATTTTCAAAATCAATTAATCGTTCAAAAAAACAATATTGATGAAATATCTCATACCATTAAATTAGATGAAAGTGCTATTGAGAAAGAAGTTAATAAAAATCCAGTAGCTGTTGATCATAGAGAGATGCCTTCTCACTCAAAAGAAAAAGAAGCTGTTGATGCTTTTGAAAAAAA
>SYEI01000021.1 GCA_005800865.1 Bacteroidota bacterium
AATTTATGATTGTTAATTTTAAAAGAATCTACTATTATTTCACGTTCGTCTTTCGTGACTTCTAAATAACTTGTGTTTATAAATTTACTTATTGTGTCAATTTCGTCATTTACAATAATAGGAATTAATGTTTTTTCATTAACTTCTTTTGTTATATTCACATAATCACCAAAAACGTTTATAGCGTATACCTGTCTCCGAGAACAACTATAAAAAACAAAGAATATTATGCAGATTATATATTTCACAATTAATTTCCTCCTTGGGTGTTGGAGCCAGTACTTTATGCTTCGGAAATACTAATTATTTTATGTGGTCCTATTACGATTTTTATTATTCCTTTTCGTGAAGAAATTTATAAAAAAAATAATTATGCAAATCAAAAAAATATCTACTAAAATGAAAGTGACAATTGGCCATAAAATATCAAAATAAAGTTGGGATTTGTCTACATATGCAAACTGTGATCTAAAAAAAGGAATTCCAATTATATACCATTCATAAAAAAAATAGATAGACAGAATATAAAATAATATAAAAAATAGGACTACTATTTTTTTATATAAACCACTTAATTTTGCTATTTTTCTTTTAATTATAAAATAAAACATAATCTATTTATTCGTGTAAAACTTCACTCTTTTTAATTGTTTTTTCCTTTTCGTAATTATTTCTCTTTTTTACTTGTATATGCAATTTTTGTCTATCTACTTTTTTCTCTGCCTGTATCAACTCTTTAACTTTATTTGTCATTGCTTTATATTCTTTATTAGATGTAACATCATCATTATCATCATTATCACTAGCTTTTTTAGCATCTTCAGTCGTTTTGTATACATCATCCGTAGGTATATATCCAAAGCAGCCATAAGATGTTGCCAGCCAATCCCAACCAGCTGCCTGCGAGTCATAATTACCACCAATATGAATCATTACACCATTTGCAACATCATTATCAGTTCGCCCATCTTCAATAGGGCTGCCATCAATATGCTTTTGTGTAGTCAGGGGTTCTGCTTTTAACGAAGTGCTTTTCTTTTGGCTTAAATTATATGCTCTTAAACCAGAGTTTTTAGGAAACTCTCTCCCTTTACCAGTATATAAATTTTTAGCACCATTTGCTGGTTCAAAAGCCCTATTGATTAACTTTAAGCTACCGGTTCCCACCCCATCTTTATCTTTTACTTCTCCGAGAGAATACCAGCCATCCCTAATAACATTAAAAGTCATAATTTCTTTTCTAGTACCTTTTTCATCTACATCATACATAATTGCTTTGTAGGTGGGTACAACAATTGCCGGTGTAGAAAATGTTTGTGACACATCCTTACCTGCGAGGCGAGCAATCGTATATCCAGAAACTTCTGTTGAAATAACGATAATAGGGTATTTACCATCTGGATCAATTCTAATTATCACTTGATTTAACGCGTAATTATATGGAGTAGCGTCTGCAAATCTTTTAAATTCAGGATCTATGCCTAACCATCTTCCTAATCTTGGGTCATATATCCTTGCGCCAAAATCATAAGCGTTTCCTTCGCCATAATCTTCATTGTCTTTTAATTTGCCATTAAAGCCGTACTTTGCTTTAGCAGAGCTGAGTCTACGACCAGACATTTGAGTCCCGAATGTAGTATAACGGCAAAATGAATATAAGCTATAACCACTGGGCATTTGCAGATGTTTAATTGTAACCAAAAATAGCAATTATATTACATAAAATGGCCAAAATGGTTATAGCCTAAAAACTTTATAATGACGGATAGATACTATTTAATTTTGCATAATACTTATCCATTTCTTCATCAATAAATCCATCTGCATAATTTACATAACGATAAAATGATGTGCTGTTTGCTTTATGCCCCGAAATTAATCGAACATTAATTTCGTTCATGCCCATGCGCAACATCGTTGTAATGGCAGTGCGGCGCATAGTGTGCGAACTGATGCTATCACAAAAGCGATAGTTTGTTTTTTTAGTTGCGTCTTTATAATGCACAACAGGCGTACCTTGTTTGCTTCGCGTTTTGGTAATCTCTTCTGTCCAACCTGCTAAAAGTGCTATTTTTTTAATGGCTATATTAAAGTTTACCATCGAAATTGGTGGAAATAAAGATTTCTTTCGTCTGCGGTATTTATGTAGTATATCTTTAGCAAAATCTGGTAAATAAATACGCGATCGTGTGTTTGTTTTTTGTGAGTTTACAACTACATATTTATTTTTGCCAATGGTTTCGATATTGGTAAAGTTTAAAGCCATTAAATCTGAAAACCTTAAGGCTGTTGTGCATCCAAACACAAACATATCCTTCATTTTTCGCAAGCGTTTATCTAAACTTTGCTCAAATTCTTTGTTATGAATTAAAAAACTCAATCGCTCTGGGGTTAACACAATTACAGGTATATCTTCGTGTGTTTTATAAAATTGATGATAAAAAGAGCCAGGCATTAAAATAAATTCTTTTTCGAGCCACATAAAAAAGGCACGGAGTAGTTTCATTTGTTGGCCAACATGATTGTCGTGATGATCCAATTCATAAAATAAATAATTAGTAAAATCAAAGTAAAACCGTTTCCAATAATTGGTTTCGGCTATTTTTTCGCGCGTGTTTAAATAGTCCCAATCATTAATACGCAACACTTTATGGCGGCTTACTTGGTAATTTTGAATGTGTTTAAAAAGTGTTTCATAACTATCGACAGTTGAACTTCGAATAATTTTACCGTTGGGCTGAATACGTTGCCCATTTTGTGTTTCTTTTAGAAACCTCATGTAAAGTGGATTTAGTTGGAGTGTTTTTTTTCATGGCTTTTTTAAACTAATATCGTGAGATTTAATTTTCTATAAATAGTGTAGAGCTGATTATTAATAGTCATAAAAAACAATCTTTATTTTGCTATAAATCGTAGCACAAAGCAACGGATTCTTGAACTAACTTTGTTGCATGAATCATCAACTTTTTTCTAAATCAGATTTGCACGGCAGGGCAGCCATTGTGTTTTGTGATGGCGATTATATATCATCTATTAAGCAGTATGCTTTTAAAATAAGTTTGTTTATTGTTGATGATACTTATGTAGAAGTGTTTTATAATGCCCACACCAATCAATTAGAAGATATTGCTATTATGGAACCTGATGAACAACGTTTACAGCTATATGCTTTAGGTGTGGATATTACTGATTTGTATAAATAATTAATTATAAATCTGTTTTATGCTTATTTATTTTTTGCAATTCTTCAATATCAGCTTTATCTTTTAATCTTTCAGAACTCATTTTTGATAGTATCAAGTGTTTATATTGAATTACAGGAATAGTAATATCTTCTATATCAGCCATTACTTTTTGATCGTAGGCTTCATTAAAATTTACGCCACTAATTCTTGTTAAACAATCTACACGTTCTGGTTCTTGCCAAAAATGAAAAGCTAAGTGTTTTGTAAAATCTAATTGTTCAATATATGCAATGCCTTCACCGTCAAATTCAAATTCCTTTAAAACTTCTAATAGTTTTAATTTATTATCGTTATTGGGTTCTATCCATAAATCCATATCGCCAGTAGTTCGTTTATAGCCGTAGTAGATAACGGCATAACCACCAACTAATATGAATTTAACTTCATGTTTAATAAGTGATTTTAATAATAACTGATGATTTTCAATGAATATATTCATTCCTTATCAATATAAATTTTATTTGTATTTGGTGTTTTTTCGTTTGTAGAATATACTCTTAAAATGAGTTGAACAGTTTCTTTTATTCTATCAATAGGATTTTGGTTAGCAATATACTTTGCTTCTTCTTCAGCAGCGTGGCGAAAATCGTTATAAAATGTAATCGTATTTTTTTTGTATTCCTTAGACATTTGAGAAGAAAACTTAATTAAAGATAAGTTATTTTTTTTAATAAATATAATCGGTTAGTCAGCTTACTTCTTCGGATAATCAAACAAAATTAATTCCCCTGTTTTTGCTTTTTTCCAATCATTGGTATCAAAATTAATTCCTGCAATGGCGCAGGTTGGCATTTCCATTGGTAAGGCTTGTGTCAGCTGCTGAGCCAAATCGCTAATGGTGGGGTTGTGAGCAAATAATAAAACCGTATTAAAATTATTGTCTATAGCATTGATAACGGATAGATACTCTTTTGCTGATGATTCGTATAGCTCTTGCTTAATTGCAATAGTGTTTGGATTGTAATTAATATGACGTGCAAATATTAAAGCAGAACTAATAGCTCTGATAGCAGGACTCGAAATAATTAAATCAGGTTTATGATTAAACTTAGCGGCCATCATATTGGCATTGCTATAACCGCGTTCGTTTAAATAACGTTCGATGTCTTTTAATTCAGGATTGGTCCAATCCGATTTAGCGTGACGAATGAGAAAAAGTTGTTTCATTACTTAAAATCTTCCATGGTAATGACTTTATCACAAAAACTATATTCATCCTTAATAGAATTTGAACAAACGACAATAGTTTTATGCATGGCATAGTTTGCAATCATGCTCTTATACCAATCAATTACGGTAGCATCTAAATTAGTAGTCGGTTCATCCAAAAATAAAATAGGAGCGTCTGCTAAAATCGCCAACGTTAATTTCAAGCGCTGTTTCATACCACTCGAAAACAGTTTAATGTATTTGTCTTTGTGAGCAGCTAAGCCAGATAATTCAACAATTTGTTCGGTAGTTAAATTATTTAAAAATGCTTTGTAAAAAGCAGTATGTTCTATTTGTTCTTGTAATGTAAAATCTTCTACTAATTCTAAATAAGGCGAAGCCAAACTAATGTAATTGTATTGTAATTCTTCTTCTATTTTTTCTTGATTAATGGAGTAGGTGATCTCTCCTTCATTTAAGGTTAAATAACCTGTTAAGGCTTGCAATAAGGTTGATTTCCCGGAACCATTTAAACCTAAGATGGCTATTTTTTGTCCTGCTGCAATGTCCAAATTTACCTTTCGGAAAATCCATTCTCTGCCAAATTTTTTTCCAGCACTAGAGAGTTTGATATCAATTGTATTTTGCAATCCTTTTTTTGTGAATTTTGAGTAAAAGTAACATTTTTTAGCTGGATTTTAAGTGCTTATCTCATAACTCATACCTCATAACTTATCTCTAAAATTTGTATCTTTATGCCCTTGAAATTAATCAAACG
>SYEI01000172.1 GCA_005800865.1 Bacteroidota bacterium
ATTCCTGCTTCCCAAAACAACGCATACATATCAAATTGATATTCTGCAACTGAGTATTTACTAATAAAATAGTCATATTCATTTCCATTTTCTTCTTTCCATTCTCTTCCTCCTAAATATGGAGGGTTACCAACAACTACATCAAATCCACCTTGTTTAAATATTTCTGGAAATTTTTTCTTCCAATTAAATGGCTTTATTTTTTTCTCAAATCCTAATTCAATTTTACTTTCGTAAAAATCTGTATCAATTAAACTATTACCGTCTTTAACGTTATTATCCAAATCTGGTAATACACGTTCGTGAAACATTGTTATTTGTTGTTTAATGCTGGCCTCGGTTTCGCCCTCCATACATTTAAGTAGTAAACTTAATTTACTTACTTCGACGGCATTAGCATCTAAATCAACTCCATAAATGTTGTTTAATAAAATACGTTTCTTTTCGTGAGTTGTTAATGTCCCGTGTGGCGTAAAAGGATTGTCTTTACCTTTTTTTGTAGCGTAACCCTGTTGATGATACCAATTTGCGTGGTAGTTTAACAAGTATTCAAATGCTCCTAATAAAAACGAACCCGAACCACAAGCAGGGTCAACAATTTTTATTGTTTCAATATCTTTTGGTGCTTTACCGTCAATTAATTTCCCAACTGTATTTTTTACAATATAATCTACAATATATTGTGGCGTGTAATATACGCCACCTGCTTTTCGTACTTCGGGCTTTTCTTCGATTTTTACACCACGTGATGGTGTTATGCGAATTACTTTACCTAAAAACTGTTCGTAAGCATTACCTAAAATCTCAACAGGCATTACCGAAAATTCAAAATTACATTTCGGATAATACAATTCATCAACAACTGTTTTGATTACTTTATTATCAACCTTTAATGTTTGAGTAATTTTATCTTTTTCAAAATCAAATAGGCCGCTGTTATATTTATCATCGGCTTGTTGAAATAGATTGAGTAAATTTTTATAAGCATCGCCTTTTGCTGATGCTACTTGCAACTGTCCGTATGGTTCAACCGAACGGTCTTCGCAAAAACGTAAGAAGATTAAACGGTCAATTGTTTGCTGAACAGCAAAGTTTAATTCTTCATCATTAATTTTTTTATTGTTTAATGCAATACTTGTTGCCAAGTATTTACGCCATTGATCGAGGCTCTCAACAAAACGTTTATCAAGTGTATCTGTTCCTTTTTTATTCGCACTAGCTTGAACGTATTTGTCAAAGCGACCTTTTGTAACTGCTTCGTGTGAAAATGTGTCGTATAAGAAATCAAATTCTTTTACATAATCTTCAAAACCAATATGTTTTAAACGTGCAACTGTTGCACTATCATTTAAGTTAGGAACTTTGGAGCAATCGTAAACAATAAAGTCTTCAAAATTTGTAAGAATAGAAACGTGCGCTTGCGCACTACTTCCATAACGGCGTAATTGGTATGCAGATTCTTTATTAGTTTTAATTGCAACAGCTGGTTTTTTAGCTTCAACATAAAACAAACGTTTTTTTCCGCTACCTGATAAACGAAAGCCATAATCAGGTGCTTTGGCTTTGCCACGTACCACAACTTTATCTTCGTAAATAACTTCGCGGTATGCTTCGCTATCGCCTTTTTCGTTATCAATGTCCCAACCTAATGCTTTAAAGAAAGGATTTATAAAATCCTGCCTTGCTTTTTGTTCATTATAGTCCGCTAAATGGTAATCTTTACGATGTTCCGCAAAACGTTCAACAAGTTTTTCTATAATGGCTTTAGCCTGTTCTCTGGACATAAAAGTGGTAAAATCTGAACTTTAAATATACTATTTAAAGTGGTTTTGGGAGGTAGATGTTAAATAGTAACAAATTGTGTTGAAAAGTTAAAGGGATTCTATGAAAGCCTTGATATTGTCCCATGTCCACTCAACTTTTTTAATACCATCTAGTTCATCAGGAGTATCTGATAATCCTGTTCCGTCAAGATAAACTCCTATTAATGGAATCTTTTCTTCTTTAGCACACTTTATTTCCCAAATTGCTCCATCGGCTTTTTTAAGATTTTTTGTTACCAATACAATTGCTCCATCACAACCTTTGATTCTTGTTCTGCATTTAGTTTTCCATTGTTCATCATACGGTTCCTTAACCGACATATCTATAAATTCATATGGAACTTTTGCATTTTTAGCCTGTCCTGTGAATAAGTTTTTCCATTTTTCATCTGATGCTGCAAAAGCAACAAATACTCTTTTATTAGCCATAATTAATAGTTATTTTAGTTTTAGTTATAGGATTTAAGTGAATGATTTTTTTATTTTTAGATTTCGCATATTCTACAATATCACCAGTTCCTCCCAATCCTTTTGCTTCATCTCCATTCCAAACGGCAATTAGGATTTCAGAATTATCAACTACAAATTTTCCAGCGTCATTAAATGCTTTTTCAGAAGGCTCATTATTATTAAGTTCAATAATTTTAGAAGCTTTATTTTTTGCGAAAACAAAATTGACCAATGCTGTTTTATCAAAAGTTGATTCATAATTTTCACAGGGAATGACAGCAGTGTAATTTATATGATTTTCTATTAAAATTTCAGCAAACAATTCATCCGCACCTTTCGCCAAACAAGTAAGCCCATGTGTGATTTTTGTTTCATTTACTATTTTTTGCATCATTGTTTTA
>SYEI01000173.1 GCA_005800865.1 Bacteroidota bacterium
CATCCTCGATATCTTCCCAATTCAGATCTAACGAATTAAAAAATGGAGCTGAAGGGTCAAACCATCTACTGTTAAATTCATTTAATATGTCAATATATTTTGAAATGCGCTTGTTCAATTCGTTTGGCACGTAACTACCGGAATTATATTGTAGCAAGTAATAGTGTAATGTCAAGATTTGTTCGCCTATTGAGTATAGTTTAAAATCTCGATGCCAATCATTATAGGATGTTTTACTTTCATCATAAAGAGGAAGAAAGTCGTAATGTTTTTCACATGAACCAATGTCAATATAAGTGATGTATTCACTTTGGTCATTTGTTTTATATGCAATCTTTCTTTCAGTCATTTCAATTAAATTAAATATAACGGTTTGCGTGCAGGCGATGTTGCCTTGTGTTGCGCCTGCGGCAGGGCAATATTGCTTACACGCTGTTGTACGCTGCCTTAGTGTTTTGATCTTGAAAGCCCATATATAATTAAGGCATACAATATTGTTGCGCACCCGGTTACTAAAATATATATTGGTAATAAGAAGCCATTAATTGCAGTAAAAACAATTTGACTTGCAAGAATTAGTGAGAAAAAAATACCTGATGTTGTCCTTGTCAAAGTGGTTGTTCTATCGTATTCAAAGGATAAGGAAAGGGTTCCAGTTAATGTCAGTGCCATCGATACAAAACTTCCAATACCTAGTAATAATTTATTGTCTCCCGAAACATAAAAAGAAAGAAAAAAAGCTATGATACCAGCTAGTGCGATTGAAAGAATTGCGGTGAATGTGTTTATTTTCATATTTATTTTTTAAAGATAGTTTGCCAAGCTTTATCATCAATATATATTCGGCATGTGTCATTTATTAATGCACAATCAATTTTAAAAGTTTCATTTGTTCCTAGTATCGTGCGTTGATAAGTTAATGACCAACTCGTCTTGTTTTTTTCTTTTATACCAACACGTTTTAAAGAATAACCAAAACTGGCATTAGCTAAAATTACTTCTATGGTATTTTTATCTTTCCCGTCTATAGTAGGACCATAAAGAAAGTTTATCATTTTACTGTACTGCTGATTTTTGTGCAGTACTTGTATATAATTTAAAATATCGGTGTTGTAAAAACACAAGGGGTTTTTATACAAACAATTTGATTCTTGCGAATAGCCAGCTTTACTTAAACACAAAGTGAATAAGGAAATAAAAAATATTTTTAAAATATTCTTCATTATTTATTTGGTGGTGGAACCAACCCAAAGAGCTTGTTTACATCCATCACTTGCTCTGCTGGCATCCAACTTGGCATGCCTTGAAGCCAAACCATTGTTGTTTTTTGTACTCTACCAGCTACAATATGTCCAGTTAATTCACTTTCAGTAAAAGGGCCCTGAGGTATGTCATTTACTAATGCATAAAACTGCTTTGGCACAGGCACTGGCATGTTTACATTATTAAACTGTGGTGTTTGCATCTGGCTCATTGCATGATTCATGGTTTGCATCATTTGTTGTGCAACTGCCATACTCATACCAAATTCCATCATTTTTTCTATGGAATTAAAATTGTTGTCGTTACTCATATTATTTTTATTTTATGATTACTTTAAGATTTTATTTTAAAAATTAAGGCATTGGTGGCGGAGGAGGCGGAGGCATTGAATTAAAAAGACTTTGCAATTCCATTACCTGCCCGGCTTCTACCCAGTTTTGCATACCTTGTTTCCAAACATATGTATTGGTTACTAATTGGCCATTTATAACCATTTGTTGTAATTGTTGCATATCAAATGGCCCTGCTTGTTGTCCGTTTACCGATAGTAAATATTGAGTTACCGGTGGAGGAGGAGGCATTTGATTATTTTGCGGTGTTTGCGTGTTTTGTGGGTTCATAGTATTCCCCATATTATTCATCATACCTGCCATTTGGTTACCCATAGCGCCACCCATCATCATGCCTGTCATCATACCTGCTGGGTTCATTCCACCGCCAGAGCCGCCACCAAGATTCATGTTACCCATTTCTCCTAAACTATTTGCGGCACTTGTTAAAATTTCTTTTTGGGCGTCTGTTTGAATATTTAGTTTGTGAACTTCGAAATTGCTCGCCTCTGTTTGTAATTTTTGAGCACGTTGCATTTCTTCTCGCTGCTTTGCCAATCTATCTTCCATGTCATCAGCATTTATGCGCTGCGTATCTTTAAGATTTTTGATATTAACTTCTGATGTCGCTTCAACAGTATCAATTTCAACATTAGCTTGGGTTACGGTTTTTCTTTCGGTTATATCCGCCGTTAGTTTTCTGAGTTTATGATATTGCTCATCATCCTTATCTAATTCAATTTTATCAATGCTTAGATTATTAATTTGTATTCCAAATACTTTTTCAATTTCGGGTTTTAATCTTTCTTCAGATTGAATATTTACTTCGTCTAATTGTGTTTCAATTTGAACAGCAGCAATGTTATTCAATTTAGGTATATTAATAACTAAAGACTTCAAATGCCTATCAATAACAGGTTTCATTTTTTGATTTAACTCTGTCGGAGTTAAATTTGCAAGCCTATGAATTTTGATAAATTCTTTATAATCCTTTATTTGAGTTAATAATTGATATTGAATTGCGCATTTAACACCAAAATCAATAAAACGAGGATCAAAAATATCAAAGTAAGGAACTCTAGCAGAAAATTGCACCACCTTTGATAAGTTAATAAAGTAAACTTCTGCCTGAAAAGGAGTTCCCCCTCCAAATGCTAAGCCAACTATACTCGCTAAAATCGGAAAGTTTGCTGATTTTATTGTTTCATCAAAAGGTCCTTCAATAAAATCTTGCATTACACCTGTTTTTTGCTTGTAAACAAAAACGGCCACCTCTCCATCTTTTATGCGCAAACTACTTCCCCAGCGTATGGCGTTTTCTTTATTGGTTGAGTTTACCTCATTTCCTACAGGTCTCCATTTCCATATTAGAAATTCCTGTTCGTCACAACGGATCATGTCCATCATGCCGCCTTCTTTTTTACTACTGAATAGTCCCATAATATTTTTAGTTTATTTAATGTTTACCAAATTGCGGCTTTAAAATATTAGCTAAAATGTTTTCAATCAATCGGAGTGTTATTACTGAATTTGTATTTTCTAAAACAAAGTATTCAATTATAATTTCCAACTTTTCTTTTTTTGCCCATTTGTCTAACTTTAAAGAGTAAGTTGATTTTGAGCCAAAACCTAAATGTTGTTTTAATCTACCTTTAAAATTATTTTGAACACTTCCAACATATAGTACTTCAGAATTAAAATTTTCCTTATTAATTTTAGGCAATTTGATTTTAGCATCTGATGACTTGTATTTATTTAAAGCCTCTGTTAAATTACAAATTCCATTAAGTTTTATAATGTAAATAACTTGATTATCTAAGTTAATTTTGGGTAGAATAATCTCATTTACGTGTTTTTCAGATAAATCATTTGTATTAAAATATAAAAATTTTGATTTAAATGCTGAAAACTTTTTTATGTCTAAAAGTGCTACTTCTAATTCAGTTTTTGCTTGTGCTAATATTTTTTTCATTTATTTACCTATTTCATAAAGTGAATAACTAGTTTATAACCACCCCAACACATAAATACAAATAGAATAAGTATTACCCACCAGGTAGGGTTTTTGTAAGTAGCATTAGGCATGTCCTTAAGCATTTGATCCATCTCTTCTTTATCTCTCATATCTTGGCCAGACAATTCATTTTCTAACTCTAGCTGTTTTAAGCCACCCATAAATGCAATATTATTATCAGACTTAAAGGGATTAAATTCTATTTGATAAGATAATTTAAGTTTATTTTTTGCTTCCTTGAATTTAGAATACCAAGCATTTCGTTCAGGCAACCCAAGTGCATTATTATTTGCGTTACCAAAGGAATATGTTGCAAATTCTATTAATTCTTCTTTGTTAATAGGTATACTTTGCCTTGATATTTTTTTAGCATTAAATAAATCATCATCAGTTAAATTGTCAGTGAGATTACCTAATGTGTTAAATCTAAAATCTTCGCCACATGCATCACATTTGTCGGTAAAGGACTTAGCAGGCGCACCACAATGCGGGCATTTTTTTATTAGACCCTGTTTAGTTTCACTTTGTCCCTTGTTTTTCGTTTGGGCAAGTTTCGAAATTTTTCCTTCAAGATTCATCTCGACTTCGTCTATATCTTCTCCAAGTTTTTCTGCTTTACGAAGAATTATTGCTCTCTCTTTTTCTGTTATTTGACCATCAGCTAAAGCGAGATCAATTAGTTTTTCAATTTCTGGATGCATATTATTTCTTTTTATTGGTTATTTGAAGTTGTTGTTTGTGCCATTTGTTTACGAGTTTCGTCAGGCGTAGACCATTTTCAGCTGCATCAATGGCATTGTGATGAAACTCAACGATATTTTTTGTTCCCTCACTTGGTATGATTCGTATTTTAATTTGTTTTTCATTTTCACAAATGTAGTTTTTTATAAGGTTGCGTACAACGTGTATATATGTCTGACAAAATCAGACATATACACCCAAAATTAGGTCGCTAAATCTGACAAACGTCAGCCTTTATGAGTATAAATGTACATTTATTTTTATTACAAATCATCAAAAGGGCTTTTAATTTGCTGAATACTTTTTGTGCTCACATGCGTGTATATCTCGGTCGTTTTGCTGCTGCTATGCCCCAATAATTCTTGAATATATCGCAAATCTGTTCCATTTTCCAAAAGATGAGTAGCATAACTGTGCCGTAACCA
>SYEI01000174.1 GCA_005800865.1 Bacteroidota bacterium
CTATTTTTATTGCAACGCGGACTCTCCACTGGGATTACCATTTATGCACCGGCTATTATTTTATCTACCATTTTAAATATTGACGTTAACTATACCATTGTTTTAAATGGATTAATAGTCATTGCATATACCGTTTATGGCGGAGCAAAAGCGGTATCCTACACGCAATTATTTCAAATGAGTGTCATTTTTGCAGGATTGTTTTTAGCAGCTTACATGGTCGTTCATTTATTACCTGATAACGTGAGTTTTAGTGACGCTTTACACATTGCTGGTAAAATGGATAAGCTAAACGCTATTGATACCAAATTTGATGTGAATAATAAATACAATATTTGGTCGGGAATTATTGGCGGTTTCTTTTTGCAATTGTCTTATTTTGGAACCGACCAATCTCAAGTTGGACGCTATTTAACAGGTAAATCTATTGCACAAAGTCGTTTAGGTTTGGTGATGAATGGCTTGGTAAAAATACCAATGCAATTTTTTATTTTACTAATAGGCGTACTCGTTTTTACATTTTATCAGTTTCATCAATCGCCTATCTTTTTTAATAAAGTAGAAGTAAGTAGCATCCAAAACAGTGAGTACAAAGAAGATTTTAAAGCATTAGAAAAAGCTTATGTAATTGCTCATGAAGAAAAGCAAACTGAAGTCAATAAGCTTGTAGAAGCTATTCACAGTGAGGATGAGCAAGCTATTAATACAGCAAGAACAAACGTGCAAGCTGCCGACAAAAAAAGTAATGCGATTAGAAAAGAGGCAACCGCTTTGATGCAAAAAAATAATCCGAAAGCGGATGTGAATGATACAAATTATATATTTTTAAATTTCATTACCACACAATTGCCAATTGGTGTGGTTGGATTATTGATTGCTATCATCTTTTTAGCATCCATGGGCTCGATGGCTAGCGGTTTAAATTCATTGGCATCAACCACCATAATTGATTTTTATAAACGCTTATTCAAAAAAGAAGAAACAGACAAATCTTACTTATCGGCATCGCGTTGGACAACTGTTATCTGGGGTTTATTTTGTATTATGGTGGCTTTTTATGCCAGCCGAGTTGGTAATTTAATTGAAGCCGTTAACATTTTAGGTTCTTTATTTTACGGAACCATTCTAGGCATTTTCTTAGTAGCATTTTATATGAAACGCATTAGCGGAACCGCTGTTTTTTATGCAGCCATATTTGCCGAAGGTTTTATTGTATACGCCTGGATAACTGATTTAACTGCCTTCTTGTGGTTAAACGTGATTGGATGCTTATTAGTAATGGCATTTGCTTATTTTATTCAATTGATGTTAAATAAAAAGAAGGTTGTGCAATAGTTTGGGCGTGCCCCGCAAAAAAGCGGTCAGGCTTTCCGTTTCAATCTTTTGCCACACTTCGGCTCCGCTCAGTGTCCGGCAAAAGGATTTTCACTTCAATCCTTCACGCGGGTTTAATTTCAATTCGAAATTTACTCTTCACATTTTGAATAAGTGCGTGAGTGATTGTAGTGTAAATCCTTTTTGAGGCACGAAGAAAGATTGCAGCGAAAAGCACGACCCGCTGCCTCTTTATGCTTGCGCCAAAGCATCTGCATAGGAGCAGCGGGGCACGCCCAAATAATCTAACCATCCTAAAACAAAAAAAGTCCTACCGTTACCGATAGGACTTTTGAATTATAAAAACTCTAAATTATTTTTTGCAATCTGCAATGATTTTATCTGCCATTTTAACGTAAGCATCATCTTGATCTGCTGTTGCTAAAACTTTTGCTTGTTCAGCAGTAACTGCAGCACCTTTTAAATCTTTAGCTTTAAATTGAATTTTTGCTTTCAATAAAACTACCCAATATGCTTTAGGATTATTTGCAATTGCTTTGTCAATCCACTCAGTCGCTAATTTCAAATCTTTATCATTTTCATAATAATAAGAAGCTGCTTGGTAATAAGGACGAGTATCTTTAACAACTGTTGACTCAATTGTTTTCATGATTTTAGAATCAATATCAGCCGTTACTTTAAAAGCCACACGAGTTTTTTCCCAAGATAATTCGATGTTAGCTGAAGTAGAAGTAATATCCGCTACATTAATTTCAAACGTTTCTACTTTCTCAGTTAAAGCTGTTGGTTTTACAGTAAAACGTAATACTTCATCTTCTTTTTTATAATCAGCAACATTACCACCTAATGTTAAATCTTTATATAACATTAATTCCCAACTGTCTTTATTAGGAACCGAATATAAAGCATAAGTACCCGCTTTTACTTCTGTACCTTCTACTTTTACATCTTCACCAAATGTGATTTTAGTAGCACCATTTGCACCTGTACGCCATACTTTACCAAAAGAAACCACATCGCCATAAACAACACGACCTTTTGCACTTGGACGAGAATATTCAATCGTAATATCAGATAAAGCAAAAGCTTGTTTTACTGTTTGTAATGGACTTGGAGCTGGCACTTTTAATTGTGCGCTTAAAGATGTTGTTGTAAGAGCTGCAATGGCAATTGCGCCTGTAATCGTTTTTAGTTTGTTTAATAACATAGTTTTATTGGTTTTTAGTTTTGTGTATATAATACAATTAAAATGGAATAATGTTTCCAAAGATAAAACTTTTAACGAGAAATGTTTGATTAAGAATTTATTAAATCTACGTACAAATCTTCCACTTTTTTGCGTGCCCAGGGTGTTTTACGTAAAAACGTTAAACTAGATTTTATACTTGGATTTGATTTAAAACAATTGATATCAACATGATAAGCTAATCCATCCCAACGGTAATGTTGCACCAAATGTTCTAAAATCATTTGCAGTGTTTTACCGTGTAGTGGGTTATTTTTTTGTTCTGGCATTATTTATAAAATAGTTTTTGATTTTTAAGTTGAGTTAATTCCCTCTTTGGGTTGTCCGCCAGCTGGCGGACGGGAGATGTCACGTTTCTTTTAGTTCCTCTACTTTTGCTTGCAAACAACGAATCACATCATTCATATTTTTCTTTACATCTAAATCATTAAATCTTATAAACTGAACTCCTAGTTTTTCAAGAGTTTCTTGTCTTATTATATCATTTATTTGAATATCTGTATTTAAGTGACTATCACCATCAACTTCAATAGCCAACCTTATTTCATGACAAAAAAAATCAACAATATAATTATCAATAGGAACTTGCCTATGAAACTCAACACCTAGAGTCTTTTTTTGAATTTTCTTCCATAATAACACCTCCGACAAAACACCTTGCTTTCTAAGCTTTTTAGCATAGTCTTTTAAGATGGGATTATATGGTAATATCTTATTTTTCAAAACATCCTCCGTCCTGCGGACACCTCCTTCAAAGGAGGAATTGATTTAATTTAAAATTCGAGATTTAATTTTTCCTTTATACTTTACTATTTACCTACACTCTCCGTTGCTTTTCTAACACTACCATGTTTTAATAACAATGCTTTGGCAATTTCATAATCTTCTAAGCCAGTATTTTTCATTACCATTTTAGTTCCTCTATCTACTAGTTTATCATTACTCAATTGCATGTCCACCATTTTATTTCCCTTCACGCGTCCTAATTTAATCATCGCAGACGTTGAAATCATATTCAACACCAACTTTTGAGCAGTACCCGATTTCATTCTGGTTGAACCAGTTACGAACTCCGGACCAACAACTACTTCAACTGGAAATTTAGATACTGCTGCAACTGGTGAACCGTTATTGCAAACAATACAACCAGTTTCAATATTATTTTTATTGCATGTTTCTAATGCACCAATCACATAAGGTGTTGTTCCCGAAGCTGCAATTCCAACAACCACATCGTTTGTAGTAATTTTATACTCTTGTAAATCTGCCCAACCTTGGTTTACATCATCTTCTGCAAATTCAACGGCCTTTCTAATAGCGGTGTCTCCACCTGCAATTAAACCTACCACAATTCCTTGTGCAATTCCATACGTTGGTGGACATTCACTTGCGTCTAATATTCCTAATCGTCCGCTTGTGCCTGCGCCCATATAAAATAGACGACCGCCTTGTTGCATTTTAGCAACAATCACATCCACTAATTTTTCAATTTGAGGAATCGCTTTTTCTACAGCTAAGGGAACTGATTTATCTTCTTTATTCATATTCATTAATAATTCTTGAACACTCATGGTTTCAAGGTTATTATAATATGAATCGGCTTCGGTTGTTTTTTGCATTGTTTTATTTTTTTATTTAACCGCAGAGACGCAAAGATATATTCGCAGAGTGTGCAAAGCATTCTCTTGTTTCTTTGCAAAAAAACTCAGCGTTCTTTGCGGTTAGATTTTAAGCAAATTGTTTAACGTCTTTATCTGTAATTTCTTTTCCGCATAAAATAATTAAACGCTCAATCACGTTTCTAAATTCACGAATATTTCCTGTCCAGTCTTTTTGCTGTAAGGCTTTTAAAGCATCTTTAGAAATGGTTTTCATTGGCATACCATAATCTGTACAAATCATATTAATGAAATGATCTGCCAATAAAGGAATATCCTCTTTTCTATCATTTAACGATGGAACTTGAATTGGAATGACACTTAAACGATGAAACAAATCTTCGCGGAATTCTCCTTTTTCAATTTCTTTACGTAAATCTTTATTAGTTGCCGCTAAAATTCTTACGTCTACTTTTATTTCTTTATCACCACCTACTCTCGTAATTTTATTTTCTTGTAAAGCTCGTAATACTTTAGCTTGTGCAGATAAACTCATGTCACCAATCTCATCTAAGAAAATAGTGCCACCTTCCGCTAATTCAAATTTACCTTTACGAGTTGCTACCGCGCTTGTAAAGGCTCCTTTTTCGTGACCAAACAATTCGCTTTCAATTAACTCACTCGGAATAGCGGCGCAGTTAACTTCAATTAAAGGCGCTGCTGCCCTACTACTTTTATTATGAATTTCGCGAGCTACTAATTCTTTTCCGCTTCCGTTGCTTCCTGTAATTAATACACGTGCATCTGTTGGCGCCACTTTATCAATCATATCACGAATGTTATTCAAAGCTTTTGAATCACCAATCATTTCGTAAGCCTTCCCAATTTTCTTTTTTAGAATTTTCGTTTCGATGACCAAAGTTGATTTATCCATCGCATTTCGAATAGTCACCAACAAACGATTCAAATCAATTGGTTTTGCTAGGTAATCAAAAGCGCCTTTTTTAACAGCGTCAACGGCGGTTTCAATATTACCATGTCCGCTCATCATAATTAAAGATGACTCGGTGCCATGCGCCATTAATTTAGCTAACAATTCCGTTCCATCAAGCTTTGGCATTTTGATGTCGCTTAAAATCACATCGTAGTTACCTTTCAAAGCCATATCTAATCCTTGTTGACCATCTTCTGCTTCGTCAACATTGTATTTTTCAAACTCTAAAATTTCTTTAATCGTTCTGCGAATGGCTTTCTCGTCGTCTATGATTAATATTTTTGGCATACTATAAAATTTTCTTTCTTAATTGTTTAATTTCTCCTTTAATCTTTTTACTATCTAAACGTTTTGCTTTTACCGCTTTACTAATTTTAGTTGGCTTGCGTGGCTTTACTGTTTTAAATCCTAAAAGAATTAATTTATAAAATTTCTCTTTGACTAATTCTTTATTTTTTAATTGTGTTCTATCTGTTTGTTCTTGTAAATGTATGGTTGTTTCTTTTTCCAGC
>SYEI01000175.1 GCA_005800865.1 Bacteroidota bacterium
AATAGGGAAATTGCAATCAATCTCTTGTTTATGAATTGAGAATAATGCTTTCTAATCTTGAAAGAAATGCTTCGGATTTAAAAGTTATATCATTCAAAATTAAAGACAATTTATTTTGGTCTGTATAGAGTTCAAATTTTAAACCTTCATCTAAATACTCATATTTAGTTTTATTGCCAAGAGGTGTAATCCACCCTAAATAATTATTATTTGAAAATGAAAAAGGAAACTCTTTTTTAATTTTAAATCCAATGTCTTTTAAAAATTGGTGCTGGTTAATTATACCTAGAACATTGTCTTTAGTTACAGAGACGCCAACAAATAAACCATCATTATCTTCGCCTTGATGAAAATTAAAGATAAAACCATTATGTTGAATTGTTTTATATAATTTTGAATTACTAGCAATCATTTTTGACAAAAAATCTTTGTGCATTATATCTAATAAAGCATTTGCTGAGTTGCTGATTTTTAGGGATGAAATAAATTTTGCTTTATTTTCAAGTAATAATTCAAATATTTCTTTTTCCATTTCTGTATTTGTTGATTTATTAGTTAAGAATCTCACTAAATGTATATACTGATTAATTGCTTCTTTTAAGGCGTTTTGATTTATTGAAATATCACGACAGTTTTCTAACCAAGAAAGTATTTCATTTGAATATGATATGTTTTGAATTATGTCGGGATTCAAACCGTCTAAACTATCTTTACTTGGAGGGTCGCCGTATAGGGTTAAATAGACAAGTTTAGCTTTTGGATTGAAATTATAGTATCGTTTTAATTGCTTACTTTGGTCGCCTGCGTAAATTTTGTTTTCAATAATTATGCAATTATTGTTATTATCTGTTAGAATAATATCAATACGACCGCCCTCGTCATAATTGTCATTTATGAAACCTATATGCTTTTCAATTTCTGTTGAATAATATTCAATATTGAAATTAAAATCTAGTTTAATTATTTTAAGAAATTCTTTTAAATAAGAATTGCCTTTTTCATGTGAACCATTTGATGATAATATTTCAGCTAAAAAAGCTGAATGAGTTCTAACCTCATTTGATGTAAGGTTTAATATTTTAAAAATATTAAAATTTTCTCCACTTTTCTTCGCGACTTCATCATATTTTAAAATGACTTTGTTGGTTTCAGATAATATATTTTCAATTAATAAATCCATTATTTTTTTCCAAAAATTTCAATAACAACTATAGCCGTAAAGATTAACCAAAAAAAACTCCAACCAAGTTTTTTCATTGTTATGCCATATTTACTATTATTATAATGTTCTTTTCTTGATATAAAATATCCTGAAAGTATCCAAGAGATTATTGCCGCAATAATAGGAAGTACAATAATTAATGTAATTTTAATAAAATTCATAATAGTTTTGTTTTAATTTTCTTGAATAAAACTCTTGAATGGAATATCTTCTGCTTTTATTGTTGTTAAAATTTCCCTATTTATGTTTTCTAAAATAGCAGTTCTATTAGCTTGTTTTTCAAATGTTTTCTCGAAAACATTTCTTACTAAACGAGCATTACCGAATTTGTCGTTTTTATTGCTATATAATAAATCAAATAACTCGGAAACACTATTAACTGCTTCTTTTTCCAAAATGAAACCAGAAGAAGTTGCTAATTTTTTATAGATTTCAACTAACTCGTTCGGTTTGTAATCTTGGAAATTGAAATATTTATTAAAACGGGATTTTAATCCCGGATTTGATTCAATGAAATATTCCATTTCCTTTTTGTACCCTGCTACAATTACAATTAGTTCGTCTCTATGGTCTTCCATTCTTTTTAGCAGAATATCTATTGCCTCTTGACCATAATCGTTTGACGAATCTCCTCTTTTTAATGTATAGGCTTCATCAATAAAAAGTATTCCATTTAATGAGTTAGAAATAATCTCATCTGTTTTAATTGCTGTTTGACCAACATAAGCAGCTACTAAACCACTTCTGTCAACCTCAATAATTTTATTTTCTTTAATTACACCTAATTGGAAATATAATTTTGCTAGAAGTCTAGCAATAGTTGTTTTTCCTGTGCCTGGAGGTCCCAAAAAAACGCAGTGTAAAGATGTTTTTTGACTAGGTAATCCCTCTTTTTCTCGAAATTTATTTATTTTAATAATATTTATTAAAGAGGTTATATCGGTTTTTATGTTTTCCATTCCAATGAGTTGGTTAAGCTCATTTAAAGTGTCTTCAATATTCTCTGATGTTTCATTTTTTTCAACCTTTTGTTCTGATGCTACTTCTGTTTTTTGGTCTGATTTTTTATCAATTTTAACCTCGGACTCTTTGAATGAATTTTTTGGTTTTTCAATTACCGTATTACTTATTTCTTTTTCTTCCCCTCCCTCTACTTCAAAAGTTTTAAATAAGTCGATTAATTCTTTATTTCCTGATTTTACAGCATAGTCTGTTGCTGTTAATCCATACTCATCTACTAAATCTATGTCAGCTCCTTTGCTAATAATTAATTTAGTTAAAGCTAAATTACCATTCTTACAAGAAACCATTAAAGGGGTTTGTTTATTAGAATTTGTAATATCTATATCCCCTAATTTATTATAACCTTCTAAAAATCCAACGACACTTCCATTATCAATCGAAGCAAAGAATTTTCGTTTAGTTAAATAATCTCCTAACATATATATTATATAAAATTGATGACCTTGACTTTAATTTATTTATTACCTATTACAATAAACACACATAAGATTACAAACCATAACAAGACTTGTTTCCAAACAGCAAAACTTATATACTTTTCCTCCGATGCTTCTAACAATTTATATTCATTACTCTTTGTTATACCTTCAAGTGAGTTTAAATACTTTTTTTTGTCAAAAATTATATTTTGCTGATTAATATGTTCATTACATAAATCAAGTAATTCTGTATTTTCTATATCTGTCATATTATTAAAGGTCTTGCCAGCTTGCTACTAATTTATTTACTACAACTATTTGTTTTTTATATTTCACGTTACCGTGGCTAGTTTTCCATTTTCCATAATACCAATATTCAGTAGTGGTATCAGTTGTTACATTTTCTTTATTGTCTTCTGGATTGCCTTTGCAGAATAAGGCTAAAAAGGCAGGCATTCCAATCCATAATTCTCTATTGTTAAATTTGATTGCGTTTTCTCTACCAAAAATAGAATTAACCTTTTCTAATAGTTCATCATCTATTTTATTTAGAGTTTCTTCTTCTTGCTCCAATTCTTTTTTTGAATCTTCTAATAGTTCATTGTCTGCCAATAGTTTTAATTCTAAATTTTTAATTCGCTTTTTTTTCTCTTTGTACATATAGATATTAAAAAATATAATAAATATAGGACCAGTTATGAATATGAAAATTGCCATACTTTTTTTATGCTAATATAATCTTTTTTCTTGTCTGTAATTTTATTGAAGGCAATTTGTCAAATGATATTTTATAGAAGAAAAAACCATATGCCCGTGGCGCGCCTTTTGGTGCGTCAAGCACACGCGCAAACAAAGCGCTGAAAGCGCACCTTATTTTGTGGGTTGGATAATTTAGCTTATTTGGTTTTTGCCTGCCTTTTCGCAAAAACAAATGGGCTAAATTAAGTGATAGTAAAAACGGCTTTTCAAGCCGATAAAACAGTTTGGTTTTCACACACAGGTCTACCAAATTTAGTGAGGTCTAAATGAAGTTTTGTGTCTAAAGTTAAAGTTTGATTTTTCTTTCGGCTGGTTGCAGGTAACTACTCGCTTGGCGCTATTTATCCGTTTGTAAATAATTAAAAACGTTTGTTTTCGTTTGCAAGCAAATAGTATATATCAAATATAATAAAAAAACCGCTAAGCATACTTAGCGGTCTTCTCTATATTAACCTTTATCCAGGTAGGAAAAGTGAGTAATTACTTCTGAATACTAATTTTAATATTCTCTGTGTTTTCTCCCTTTTGTATCACCACATAGTAAATGCCATTAGCTAAGTGAGATAAATCAATAGAACCATTGTATGCAGTTAATTGATTATTGCTAACCACTTCTACACCTAAGGTATTTATCACTTTAATGTTTGCCGTATTATAATCATCACTTGCTTTAATCATTATTTTATCTAATGCAGGATTAGGAAATACATTTACATAAGATTTGCTAATAAATTCAACTGATACAACATCCGCATATTTAAATTCAGTGTTTTTATCTACTTGTTTTAAACGGTAATACGAAATGCCTTTATAAGGTTTTTCATCTACAGTTGTGTAAGTTTGTTTAGTGACACTCGTGCCATTTCCAAATGCATTTACCGAAGTTAGGTATTCAAAATTTACACCATCTGCACTACGTTCAATTTCAAAATGACTGTTGTTAGATTCGGATGCAGTTGCCCATTCTAAATTTACTTTTTCGTTTACAGGTTTAGCTTTAAAGTATAATAATTCAATTGGTAATGGGTTGGTTCCACCAATTCGGTTAGCTAGTGTAAAACGGCTATAAGATGTAAATGCACTTGGAGCAGATGTAGAAGTTACACTTCCAATGCCTGCTGTTGCACCAGTACCACCAATATCAAACCAAGTAGTTGACGCTGTATTGGTATTTTTTACAATGGTTAAAAAACTTGGATCTGTTACGTAGTCGTTAATTCCATAGTACAATGTAATTGTTTGGTTACCGCTAACGTTTGTAGTGGGCGAAGAAACACCTGTACTTGTAACGCTTCTATCAATATCCCACCAATGCACTTGTGAAATAACATCAACTGTTGCTGGTTTGTTGTACCATAACGCTTGTGCATCCGCATTGGTTAATTCTGCTTTATATGTATAAGATGTTGCAGCATTATGCCTAGCATCTAAAACAGCTGGTCTCCAATCGGCCACTTTACCAATTGGAAAGTTTAAGGTACGAGTACCATTTAGCGCCATATCATAATTCATTGGTCCGTTAATATAACTTAAGGCATTACCAATAGTTGTTGTAGAGGCATTGTTCATGTTTAAGATATTAGTTGCTGTTGTATTAATAATACCTTGTGTTGGAGTTAAATAGGTTGAAACATTTACTCGAGTATTTAGTGTTACATCTCCCGCAGATTTATTAATCACAAGTCTTGTAAATAACGGGTTGCCAATACTTCCTGTTTTATTAATTGTTTGATTGGCACCACCATTAAAAGTTGCAATACCACCTGCTGCGCTGCCAAATGTAATGGTGTATGAACTTGATGCACCAACGGTAACATTACCTGCATAAGTACAATTAGTATTATAGTTTGGATAAACAACTCCGGTATTATTTTGAGTAAAGGTTACATTGCCATTGTACGCATCACTTGATGTATTAGCCATCAATAAATATCCTGTACCAGCATCAGTTAATGAAGTAGCTCCATTAAATGTATTTCCACCAGTGGAAGCATCGTTAGGTGTTCCATTTTTTGTGAAGGTGCCAGTACCGTTATAAATACAACCATTTAATAATAAACTAGGACTAACAGTTGTAACATCTCCATTAAATACAGAGGTTGGTCCAAATGTTAAGTTGGTGGTTGTACCCGTTAATGTTAATGACTGAGGAGTAGCTCCAAGTTGTGTAAATCTTGGTAATGATAACGTGCCTGATGAAAAACCTGTTCCACCTATTCCAATTGTTTTTGAAGTTGCAAGTGTAGATGCTGCGGTTGAATTTACGTTAAAGTACAGGCCATTTGCACCTCCCGAATTTGTAACACTAACATTTCCATTATAAGTTGAAATACCAGTAACACCTATTTGCATTTGTGTAGATGCGTTTGTGTTTGATAAATTATAAGTTAAATTTCCAGCATAAGTTGCTGTTGTTCCTGTTCCTTGTAATATGCGGCAGTTACTAGCAATAGAGCCACTGACATTGTAAGTTACATTTCCTGCAAATGAAACATTTGTATTTGTTCCTTCACAGATAAAGTAACTCCATCCATCTCCTGCTCCTGATTTTGTGGAGTTGAAAATAACATCTTGTGCAAAAGTGGTTGTTTGTCCTGTATGGTTTTGTGCTATGAAAACACGATAGCTGCCAGTATTATTAAATGTAGTTAGACCATTAAATTGATCTCTAGTTGTATTTCCTGTCATCAAATAACCGGTACCCGAATTCGTAATAATGGTTGTGCTATTAAAAATATTACCGCCAGTTCCTGAATTATCAGTTGCTCCATTTTTTCTGATAGTTGCTAATCCATTGTATGTAGTTCCATTTAGATTTACTTGTGGAAAATTAAAATCAACATCTCCATCAAATTTTGAACTTGGCCCCAAAGTTAAAATGCCAGTGCCCGAAGTTTGATTTAATGTTTGCGCCGTTGCACCTAATTGAGTAAATTGTTTTAATAACAATGTACCCACTGAAAAGCCTGCTGCACCAATGCTAATTGTTTTTGATGCTGCTAAAGTAGCGGTTGCAGTAGCGTTGCCCGAGCAAAATTGCACACCTTGTCCGCTTGTGGAAGACACGATGATGTTATCGTTAAATAATGTGCCACTAGAATAAGACGCAACAAAAATCCCAAAATTGCCTACTGGTGCATTACTAAAAGTAGTAACGCCACCAAAAATATTACTAGAACTGTTGTAGGCAATATGCATGTTGTTAGTTCCTGTATTTATAAATGTGGCAGTGCTATTAAACTGATCGGAGTTTCCATTGCCAAACATCAAGTAACCACTTCCAGAACTAGTAATCGTTGTTGTTCCGTTAAAAATATTGTTACCTACACCTTGATCATCTGTTGCTCCATTTTTAGTACAGTTTGCAGAACCATTAAAGGTACAGCCATTAAAATATAATCTTGGTGAAACAGAAGTAACGTTACCATTAAAAACAGATGTTGGTCCGTATTGTAAAATACTGCTTCCTGTA
>SYEI01000176.1 GCA_005800865.1 Bacteroidota bacterium
ATAAAACTTAACTCCCTTGAACCAAATATTATATCTACAAAATCATTCCAAGCATTATTTTGTATGGATGATAGAGAGGGCTCGCTGAGAAGGTATATTGAAAACAATGATCCTCATAGCGAAACATTTGGCACTCCTGGTTTTTTTGGTGTAGAGTTTTATTTTAAACCTGAGCATGGTAAATTTTATAGTAAACTATGTCCAGCTCCTGTTACTCCAAAATATTTGATTAAGGAAATTGATACGAAAAATATCAGAAAAAAAGATATTCATTTTAATGATCAAACGCATTCGTTAGTAAGAGGCTGGTTAATTTCGCAAACATTAGGTTTTTGGTCAGCGATAAAATTATTCTTTAATATTTTCAGACCAACCATGAGTCCTGCAACGGCTCACTCATTTAATCAAATGGACAAATTCTCGAAACTAACCATCGAAAATACAAATCCCAATGATATTGAAAATGGTTTGCAAATTGGATTTACTATCGAAGAAATGGCAATTCGAGTTGAAGGTCAATTAAAAAGTATTGGTTTAGTAAAAAACTTTGCGCCTTTGGTATATTTAATTGGACATGGTTCGAGCAGTGTGAACAATCCACATTATGCTGGATATGATTGTGGCGCGTGTTCTGGCAGACCAGGATCAGTTAACTCGCGAGTTATGTGTTTCATGGCAAATAAAAAAGAGGTCAGAGAATTATTAAAACAACGAGGGATTACAATTCCCGATACAACACAGTTTGTTGGAGGTTTACATGACACATCCAGAGATGATATAGATTTCTTTGATGAAGATTCACTATCAGCAATCAATATTGAACTTCATAAGAAAAATAAATTAGTATTTGAAGAATCGTTAGACTCTAATGCAAAAGAACGTTCAAGAAGATTAGTATCCATTGATACCAAATTAAGCGCTAAAGAAATCCATGAAAAAGTAAGAACGCGCTCTGTTTCAATTTTCGAACCACGTCCCGAATTAAATCACGCAACCAATGCCTTATGCATTGTTGGTGGAAGAGACTTAACGAGAGGTGTATTTTTAGACAGACGTTCATTTATGAACTCATATGATTATAAAATTGATCCAGATGGAACCATTTTAACTGGAGTTATGAAACCTTTAGGGCCAGTAGCTGGCGGCATCAATTTAGAATATTATTTTTCGAGAGTTGACAATCATAAGTTGGGTGCAGGAACAAAACTACCTCATAATGTGATGGGGCTTTTTGGAGTAGCTAATGGTATTGATGGTGATTTAAGGCCAGGTTTACCAAGCCAAATGATTGAAGTGCACGATCCTGTGCGTTTATTAATCATCGTAGAACACTTTCCTGAAGTTGTATTACATGTAATTAAATCAGTTGATGCCATGTATGAATGGTTTATCAATGAATGGATTAATTTGGTAGCCGTAAATCCTGAAACAAAAGAGTTCTTTTTATTTAAAGAAGGTGCATTTGTTCCATATACTCCTATTCCTCAAAAAATAAATAAGACAAATGACATTACTCCTTTATTAGAAAATACTTTAGAAAATATTCCAGTTCATTTAATTAACTAAAAAATTATGCAAACAGTTATTCAATATTTTGTAATTCTTCCTATTGTAGGATTTATTATGAGTGTATTACTTCCTCGAAAAAAAGAAAACTTAATTTCAAAACTAAGTATTTATTTAGTGGGGGCACACTTTATCAGTGCTGTATTCTTTGTAGGGTATTGGCTTTTCAATGGCCATCCTACAATCGATTTCAAAAACCTCGTATTATTTAAATCTACAGGGTATGAGTTTTTCATTGACTTTTGTTTTGATAAAATTACAGTTGTTTATATGCTTGTAGGCTCATTCCTGACATTTTTGGTAACTATTTACTGTAGTTATTATTTACACCGTGAAGATGGCTATAAACGTTTCTTCAACACCATTATGTTTTTTTATATGGGCTATAATATCACTGTTTTATCTGGTAACTTAGAAACTTTATTTGTTGGTTGGGAAATATTAGGCATTTCATCTTTCTTATTGATTGCATTTTATAGAGATCGTTATCTACCTGTAAAAAACGCTTTTAAAGTATTTTCTATTTATAGATTAGGTGATGTAGGTTTAATTTTAGCGATGTGGGCATGTCATCATTTATTTCATGAAAACATTACATTTTTTCAATTGCAAAATGATTTACTAGTGAGTCATCATTTAGAGAATCACAGCTTTATTGGGATTTTTGTTGCCGTTATGATTTTAATTACGGCTGCAGCAAAATCTGCACAGCTCCCTTTTTCATCATGGCTACCAAGAGCTATGGAAGGTCCAACACCATCTAGTGCCATTTTTTACGGTTCATTATCCGTTCACTTAGGTGTGTTTTTAATGCTTAGAACTTATGAATTATGGGAACATCAGATTTCCGTAAGGGTATTAATTTTCTTATTAGGATTAACTACCAGTATTATTGCAACAGGTATTGCGAGAGTACAATCATCCATCAAAGCGCAAATTGCCTATGCTTCTATTTCTCAAATTGGCTTAATTTTTATTGAATTATCATTTGGATTAGAAATATTAGCCTTAGTTCACTTTGCGGGAAATGCATTCTTAAGAACTTACCAATTATTAGTTTCTCCATCAACAGTAAGTTATTTAATCAGAGAACAGTTCTATAATTTTGTTCCAAGACCCACTAGTATAGAAGATTCATTTTCTAAAAAAGTAAAATATACATTTTACATTCTCTGTGTAAGAGAGTTTAATATAGATACTTTAATTTATTGGCTATGGCGTCCGTTAATAGTAATAGGTAGAAGTTTAAATTTTGTAAATGCAAAAAATGTACTATTTTATTTCATTCCTCTTTATTTTATTGGTTTAATCTTGCTATTTAACGAGCAATATATTCCAACTGGAATTCACGAAATATTACCTACTCTATTTTCATTTATTGGATTTGTCATGGTTTTAAAATCATACACAGAACGCAAAAACGTACAATTAGCATGGATTCTAATCATTATGAATCACTTTTGGATAGCACTTGCTATTTCATTTAATGAACATTACATCTACACGCAATCATTATTATACTTAAGTGGTATTATCGTGATGGGATTAGTTGGTTATTTCACTTTACGAAAATTAAAAGCTGCTGAAAATCATGTGGACCTAAACACCTTCAACGGACATTCTTACGAACATCCAAAGTTTGCTTTTGTATTCTTACTATCCTGTTTAGGATTAACTGGTTTTCCAATAACACCAACATTTATTGGTGAAGATATTATTTTTACTCATATTCATGAAAATCAAATAGCACTAGCATTTTTCACATCATCTAGTTTAATCATAGATGGAATAGCTGCCATTAGAATTTATTCAAGAGTATTCTTGGGACCTCATGTAAAAACAAACCACGAAAGTGCTTTTAAATCATCTTAGCCCTAACAAAAAAAATAATTAATAATTTAAAAAGGAATAAATGTTAATCCAGCCATTAAATTAAAGCGTTGACTAGGATATTTCTCCCAACGGTAATAGCGAGTATTGGCAATATTATTAAAGTTAACAAAGAAAGACAACATTTTACTGTAACGGTATTCTGCCCCTAAATTCACGTCAACAATGCCTTTTAATAATTTAGGCTCTGTGGTGTAATTAAAACTAGCGTCAGATACTTGGGTTAAAGCAAATTGATTCCCTATCACAAAAACATCTCCTTTTAAAATAATTTTACTCTTTAAATTGTACTGAGCCGAAAAAGTTAAATCAAAGTCTGGTTTGTGATATGCGCGAGTTAAGTTTTTTGTTTTATACATATAATAGTTTCCTTTAGCTATAAAATGTATTTTTTCTTTGTATTGATACTTTACTTGTCCTGATACATTAAACAAGTTCGTGTTATCATAAATCACTTTATATTGGTTATCTAATGTCCCGTTTTTAGTGTAGTCAATCACAAAAAAGTGCATGCTATCTACCACACTATAACTTGCTTTTACGTCATAACTCGTCTTAGAGCTCAAA
>SYEI01000177.1 GCA_005800865.1 Bacteroidota bacterium
TAATTTTATAGCCTTTAGCCACTAAAGCATTAGCCATCGTTTGTGCATTTTTAATCACTTGCACACAGTATAACATATATTCGTCAGATAAACATTCGCCATAAGCAACTGCTTTTGCTGCAATCACATGTTCTAATGGGCCACCTTGAGTGCCAGGGAAAACGCCCATATCTAAACAAGCACTCATCATTTTTAATTCTCCTTTAGGTGTTTTTTCTCCCATTGGATTTTCAAAATCTTTACCCATCATAATCATACCACCTCTTGGTCCACGTAATGTTTTGTGAGTAGTAGTCGTTACAATATGACAGTGAGGTAATGGATCATTTAAAATTCCTTTTGCAATTAAACCAGATGGATGAGAAATATCGGCTAATAACAAAGCCCCAACGCTGTCTGCTATTTTACGTAAACGAGCATAATCCCAATCGCGAGAGTAAGCAGAAGCACCGCAAATAATCATTTTTGGTTTTTCTTTTTTAGCAGTTTCTTCAACTTTATCGTAGTTTACTTTGCCTGTTTTTTCTTCAACGCCATAAAAAGTAGCACGGTATAATTTTCCGGAAAAGTTAACAGGAGAACCATGTGTTAAATGTCCGCCGTGAGATAAATCAAAACCTAAAATAGTATCGCCAGGTTTTAAGCAAGCTAGCATTACTGCGGCGTTTGCTTGAGCACCTGAGTGAGGTTGAACATTTACCCATGCTGCACCAAATAATTCTTTTGCCCTATCAATGGCTAATTGTTCTACTTTATCTACCACTTCACAACCACCATAATAACGTTTGCTAGGTAAACCTTCAGCGTATTTATTGGTTAATACACTTCCCATAGCTTTCATTACTTGATCGCTCACGTAGTTTTCGCTGGCAATTAATTCAATACCGCGTGTTTGACGGTCTTTTTCTTCTTTTATTAATTTAAAAATGGCGGTGTCTTTTTTCATAGTAATTGTATAAGTAGTTTATTGTTCTGTTTGAAATTTGTTGTATAGTTTGCTTGAGGCTATAATGAAAAATGCAACGAGTGGCGATTGAGCAATACCCATTAACCAGCGGCTAAAGGTGTATTCATCTCCATTTAATTGATTATTAATTAAGTAATTATATGTCATCGAAATACCTGACAAAACTAACAATATTGCGTAGATATAAATAATCCATTTTGCATTTTTTTTATCATTGCATATTAATTTAACTGCAAAATAGCTGGTAAATAAGTAGGCTAAAAAATAAATGATAGTAAATACATATTTTAAATAATAAAGCGTTGAGTATTGAAGATGAGTTATAAAATCAAGGCTTGTAGGAATTTTAATATCTTCATTATGGTAATAGAGTTTAAAAAGTTGATTATTTGTATTTACAAATAAAAACTCTCTGCTAAAGCCTAGAATAGCAAAAATGACAATAAAAAGTATGTATTTCAGGCTATTTTTCATTGAATTTAGTTCCCGAGAGTTTATTTACCCAAATCATCCAAAGTCCAAAAACAGCACTATAAGCCAAAAAAGTAAAGGTATAGGTATGATTAAAATCAAGATACGTATAATCATATTTGGCAATAAGTGCTAAAGCGATAATACGGGCAATATTGATGGTGTGAACAATAAGAATTCCTAATGGAACATACCAAAGTTTATTTTTAATATTTCCAGGATAGGCAATTACAAAAATAGCAAACAAAAACATAAGCGTTATGCCATTGCAAGGCCCTCCAATCCAAACGCCATTGGAGCCATCAATGCCAAATACCTGAAAGTCATTGACTTCTTTACTAGCAAAGGTTTTGTAACCCATTATATCAAAAATCCATGTACAAAGGTTTATAATTTCCCTTATAAAAAGCTGATCGCCTCTAGTGTTGCGTTTTACAATAAACTCGTACAAAAAATAACAAAGCCCATATAAAACACCAGCTTTTAAAATGAAAAATTGAAATTTGTTGTTTCTGATTTTGTCAAACATATACAAAAAACCCCCATTTTATTGGGGGTTTGAATTATAAAGCGTTTTTTTCTTGTTGGTTTTTATAGAGTTTTCTTCCACCATAAATAGCACCGGCAGCTATCAATAATGATATTCCGCCGTCAATTGGAACACATGGTGGTGGCCAACAATCTGGAGTACTACCTGATGGTGGTGGTGGAGGTAATGCAACACAAAGTGTAGTAAAACCAACTGCAAAAAGTAATATTAATAAAAATCTAGTATTCATTGTCTAATTGATAATGGATGTAAATATATAAAAAAACATTGGAACCACAATTCTTTATTAAAAATCATGCCAAATTAGTATATTTGTTGCTATAAAAACACTTTGTGGAGCAAAAAAAGAATAACGCATTAATAAGTAATAATGATCTCAAAACCGTTTGGGGTATAGTTTCAAAAAACTGGTATATCCCAATTATTATTATTCCTATATTCTACTTAATTGGGTATTTCTATATCTATAAATTAACAAACGTTTATCAAGCATCTGTTGAGTTATTAAAATCCAATGATACATATTACAAGGATAATTTAGTTTCAGATCAAGGATTTTATGGTTCTAATAAAACTTTCGTAGACAATTCAAATGAAATAAGAATTGTTAAATCCTATGATTTGATGAAAGAAACCATCTTGAAATTAAAAGATAGGCTTGAGGTTTCCTATTATTTGGTTGGAAGGGTAAGAACAACTGAGCAATTTGTGGGAATGCCCTTTATTGTAAGGGTTAGCTCAGTTAACTCTGCCATCAATGAGCAAGTGATGGGTTTTAAAATACTGAATTTTGATGAATATCAAATTACTTATATGTTGCGTGATGTTGAGTATAAGAAAATCGGAAAATTTGGAAAAAATTTAGTTGATGTTGATTTTAATATTTTAGTTGATAGAGAAAAAAAGTTTGATAGAAATTTATCTGACGAATTATCTAAATTGGATTATCAGATCGTCGTGCATGATATTGATAGATTAGTTCACAATTTCCAAAAGTCGTTAGTGGTTGAAAATCCAGATTACACGAATGTTTTAGTTTTAAAATTTGATGATATTTTACCTGAAAGAGCCGTTTTATTGTTAGATA
>SYEI01000178.1 GCA_005800865.1 Bacteroidota bacterium
GTAATTAAGCCAGGTACTAAAGATGAGATGATTGAATTTGGTGAATTATCAAAAACGGGTGGAATTGTAAATCTTTACGAAGCAGTGAAGATGGCTCAAGGAATGGTTAAAGTGAAAGGATAAGGTTTTCGAATTAAAATTGATAATTAAAAACACTGACAAATGTCGGTGTTTTTTTATTTAAACTTTTTTGTAAAAACGCGGTTTACATGGTATCTTTATGCCTTAAATGTTACAAGGAAAACAACTCATATTAGCAACAAAACCTTTTGCAAAAGAAAACCGTGCAAAAAGTTGGTTCTATACAATTTCTACCCTTGTTCTTTTAATTGCGGCTTTATTTGGAACAGTTTATAATTTTCACTGGTCACTAAAAATAGCTAGTAGCATTTTGGCAGGTTTAGTGATTGTTCGACTATTTGTAATTTACCATGATCATCAGCATAAAGCAATTTTAGATAAATCACCCTTAGCAACTTTTATTTTTACACTTTTTGGTTTTTATGTATTAGCGCCTACAGGTATTTGGAGCGCAAGCCACGATTACCATCACAAAAATAATTGCAAGTTATTTAGCGCTAGCATTGGCTCTTACCCTATTTATACCAAACATAAATTTGATAACTTAAGTGCTGGCGAAAAACGTCATTACTTATTTATTCGTCATCCATTGACTATTTTATTTGGCTACATTTTTACATTCATGTATGGCATGTGCATTAAATCAATGATAAACCGCTTTAGCAAAAACATGGATTCGTTAGTGGGATTAATACTTCATATATCTTATCAAGTAACAGTGTTTTATTTATTAGGTTGGCAAACTTGGGTTTTAATGTGCGCTATTCCTCATTTCATTTCGGGTGCCATGGGCAGTTATTTGTTTTATGCCCAACACAATTTTCCAACTGTAACGTTTGTGGGTAACGAAGAATGGACTTATGAAGGAGCTGCTTTAGATTCATCAAGCTTTATGAAGTTAAATCCTTTAATGCATTGGTTTACAGCAAATATAGGTTATCACCATATTCATCACATGAATTCACGAATCCCATTTTATCGCTTACCCGAAGTTTGGGAAGCTGTGCCAGAAATGCGCACGGCAAAAACAACCTCCTTAAAAATAAAAGATATTTGGGCGTGTTTAAAGTTAAAAGTATGGGACTTTGACAATAAAAAAATGGTTGGAGTTTAGGCTTCAATTATGATTATCCTGAGAGAAGCCGAAAGCGTCAGTCCGACAGTAAATTAATGTTTTGCTAAAGGTTTATTAAACTCGTCTTTAGTCAACAATAAATCATTGATTAATTTCAAAACAAAGTTCAATTGTTCTTCTTTGCTAATATCTGTATTATCTAAAATAATGGCATCTTCAGCCTGTATTAAAGGATTTTCTTTACGGGTAGTATCATCGTGATCACGTTTTTCTAGATTACGTTTCACATCTTCAAACGTATGATGCTCTCCTTTACTACTTAATTCATCTAAACGACGTTGTGTTCGCACATCATTATCAGCGGTCATAAACAATTTCAATTCAGCATCAGGAAACACATGAGAACCAATATCTCTGCCATCCATAATCACTCCTTTATTTTTCCCCATCTCACGCTGCAAAATCACCATTTTTTCGCGAACCTGTTTAATAGAACTAATGGCACTTACGTTATTAGCAACTTCCATTGTTCGGATTTCACGCTCTACATGTTCGCCATTTAAAAACACTTCGGATGTTTTGGTAACTGTATTATAAACAAATGAAACATGAATATCATTTAAACAATCTAATAATTTCGGAAGATTAACAACTGAATCTTTAATTACATCATTTCTTAAACAGTAAATAGTTACTGCTCTATACATAGCACCAGTATCAATATAATTATAGTTTAACTTTTGAGCTAATTGCTTAGCTAGGGTGCTTTTACCGCACGAAGAATAACCATCTATTGCAACTGTAATCTTTGACATAACATGGTAAAGGTAAGGAAATTTTAAGATTATAAAGTACTGCTATTTGAAAGTTTTACACCTATTAAACTATAAAGCCGCAGCCCTTCTCAATCTATCGTTAATTGCTAAACCCAATCCAGTTTCGGGCAATAATTCAGAAATAATAATATCCACATCTGCTTCATCCAATTCTCTTAAAAAAGAAAATAAATTAGCAGAGGCTTCTTGATAGTTTTTGGTTGAAGATAAATTCTTTATAAGAATGGATTCATTTAGTTTTATATCATTTCCAAAAACAATAGCCCCAATTTTTTTATCAGAATATTGCTTTTGTAATTCATTTAAATTACCAATATATACAGGCTTTTTTGGCGCATAATGACTTTTTAATTGTCCTGGTGCTTTTGGATTACTTGATTGATTTAATTGAACGGATACATTTGCTACAATTGTTTCAATTTCATCAACAGATAAACCGCCCAAACGATAAATAATAATTTCTCCATTTTCCTCTCCAACAATCGTGGATTCTAAACCAACCTCGCAAGAACCGCCATCTAAGATATAAGGAATTTTGGTGCCTAATTGTTTTTCAACATGCATTGCCGTTGTAGGACTAATATAACCAAAGGGATTGGCGCTTGGAGCCGCTAGTGGAAAATTTAGTAGAGATAATAAATCTAAAGTTGAAGGATGTTTGGGAACTCTCACACCTACTCTATCTAAACCAGATGTTACCAAACTAGGAATGAGCTCTTTTTTAGGAAGTAATAAAGTCAATGGTCCTGGCCAAAATGCTTCAGCTAACTTCAATAAAGCAGGATGAATATTGGTTACAAACTTATAGACTTCTTGTAATGAATGCGTGTGAACAATTAATGGATCAAAAGTGGGACGTTCTTTTGCTTCAAAAATCTTTGCGACGGCAATTGGATTTAAAGCATTGGCAGCCAAACCATAAACCGTTTCGGTTGGAATGGCGACTAATTCGTCTTTTTCGAGAAAATCCTTTGCTTTTTGTATGTCTTTTCCTATTTCTGCCACTACGCAAATATAGGGCTTTACCCTATTTTATAACCGTTATTTTTGTATTTTTATAGCCTTTATAATTATAGCTCAAAACACAATGAAAATTTCCTATAACTGGTTAAAAACCTTAATTGATATTGATTTAACGCCTGAACAAGTTGACGAATACCTAACCTCTTCTGGATTAGAAGTAGAAGGCATTGAATCTTTTGAAAGTGTGAAAGGTGGCTTAAAAGGTATCGTTATAGGAGAAGTTGTTGAGAAAGAAAAACATCCTGATGCCGATAAATTAAGTATTACCAAAGTTAATGTTGGTGCTTCCGAATTATTAAACATTGTATGTGGTGCACCAAATGTGGCTGCCGGACAAAAAGTATTAGTAGCCATGATTGGCGCTAAATTATATCCAACCACTGGCGAGCCATTTGAAATTAAAAAGTCAAAAATACGTGGTGCTGCCAGCGAAGGAATGATTTGCGCCGAAGATGAAATTGGATTAGGAACTAGCCACGATGGAATTTTAATTTTACCAAACGATGCGGTTGTTGGGACTCCCGCAGCAGAATTTTTTAAATTAGAAAATGATTCGATTTTAGAAATTGGATTAACCCCTAACCGTGCTGATGCGGCTTCGCATTATGGAGTAGCCAGAGATTTAGCGGCTATTTTAAATTGTAAATCAAATAGCAACTCTCATCAAGCACACTTACATAATATTTTTGAATTACCAGAAGCAAGTAATATTAATAAAGTTGAAATTAAAGTTGAAAACACAGAAGCTTGTAAACGCTATAGCGGCCTAGTAATTTCGGGTATTACGGTTAAACCATCGCCTGATTGGTTAAAAAATTATTTGTTGGCAATTGGCTTACGTCCCATCAATAATATTGTGGATATTACCAATTTTGTGTTACATGATTTAGGACAACCATTACATGCGTTTGATTTAGATAAAATTAAAGGCAATAAAATTGTGGTGAAAACTGGTTTAGGGAACACAAAATTTAAAACCTTAGATGGCACAGAGCGCACTTTACAGGATAACGATTTGATGATTTGTAATGAATCAGAACCCATGTGCATGGCTGGTGTTTTTGGAGGTTTAGATAGTGGAGTAAGCGAAACAACAGCATCTATCTTTTTAGAAGCTGCTTATTTCAATCCTGCTTTTGTTCGTAAAACCAGCAAACAACATGGTTTAAAAACAGATAGTAGTTTCCGTTTTGAGAGAGGCACCGATCCAGAAATGACGATTGTAGCTTTAAAACGTGCAGCGGCTTTAATTTTTGAATGTGCTGGTGGTGTTTTAAGTATGGATATTGTAGATCACTATCCTGAAAAATTAGAACCTTTTCAAGTAGCGTTTTCATATTCAAATTGCCAAGCATTAATTGGAAAAGAAATAGACAGAGCTATTATTAGACATATTATTACGTCATTAGGAATTTCAGTTATTACGGA
>SYEI01000179.1 GCA_005800865.1 Bacteroidota bacterium
TCTTTGTTGAATTTACAGAGCCAGAAAAAGTACAACCATTAAATAATAATCCTGGAGAAGTGGATGTTACGTTCCCGCCAATGGCTGATGCTGGTCCAAATTGTATATAGTTTGCTGCTAAACCAAGAGGTAAATTAACAGCCGCATTTCCAAGTAGAGTAAAACGAGGAAGTATTAGGTAGCCTGATGTAAATCCGCTTCCTCCAACTAGTATTGTTTTTGTTGCAGCCATTGTTGCTGTAGAAATTGCAGATGCACAAAAATGAATTCCTACCGAGCTACCTGTTGAGTTTACATTAATGTTGCCATTGAATAAATTTCCTGCAGAGCTATAAGCTGGTAAAATTCTTTCGGAACCAGTGTTGGTAAATGTAACGTCTCCGTTAAATACATCTGGACTTCCATTTCCTAATAATAAATAGCCAGCAGTGTTATTAATAAATGTAGATGTTGAATTAAAGGTGTTTCCGCCTGTCCATGCATCATTTGAATTCCCATTTTTAGTAATAGAAACTACACCATTAAACGTAGATGAAATAACGTTATTAATGCGTTGTGCATCAACGGTTAAGTCTCCACCTATGGTTGAATTTGGACCAATATGTAAATAATTAGAACCAACTGGCAGTGTTAAATTGATTGGAGCGCTTCCTAATTGTGTAAAACGCTGCAACAATAAATATCCTGAAGTGTAACCAGAACCACCAATTTGAATGGTTTTGGTGGCTGCTAAGGTTGATGTGCTTAATCCACCAGGCCCGAAATTAATTCCGATAGAACTTCCAATGGAATTTACAGTAATGTTTCCATTATATAAATTACCAGGAGAATTATAACTTGGTTCAATATAACTTGATCCTGAATTTGTAAAAGTCACATCTCCATTAAAAACATCTGGGCTAGTAACGCCTAATCTTAAAATGCCAGCTCCTGAATTTAAAATAGTTGTTGTTGATGCAAATGTATTACCACCGGTCCATTGATCGGTAGCGCCAGCATTTTTAGTAATATCTGTAGTGCCGTTAAAAGTAGTTGTAATAATATTATTAACGCTAGGAGCTACAGCTGTAAAATTTCCACCTATTGAAGTTAATGGCCCAAGCGTTAGATAGTTTGAACCAGTTGCTAAATTTAAATTTACGGCAGCGTTTCCAAGTTGAGTAAAGCGATTTAAAATTAAATATCCTCTGTCGTAAGTTCCTGTATTAATTGTTTTACCTGATGCTAAAGTAGCGGTTGCAACGGCGCTGTTTCCGCAAAAATGAATACCTGTTGAGCTACCAGTAGAATTAACCGTAATGTTTCCATTAAACAAATTTCCAGCAGCAACCCATGCTGGTAAAATTCTTTCAGAACCACTATTATTAAATGTTACATCATTATTCCAAGTGTCAGGTAATGACCAACCTAAACCAAAAAATCCAGCACCTGTATTTGAGATTGTAGTAACACCATTGAAAATATTTCCGCCTGGATTGCCATCATTAGATGCCCCAGTTTTTGTTGCATTAAATATTCCATTAAAAGTTGTAGAGGAAATATTATAGGTTGGACTTGTTGATACAACGTCACCACCAAATGTTGAAGCTCTGAAACTAAGTGAAGTATTTACTCCAGTTAAAGGCAAATTTACTGGAGCTGAACCTAATTGCGTAAAAGCTCCAAAGTATAAAAATCCTGCACTAAATCCTGCGCCACCAACAGAGATCGTTTTTCCTGAAGCTAAGGTTGGTGTTCCTGTTCCATTAACATATCCTAAATAAATTCCTCCTGTCCCCGTTGATGTAACTGTAATGTCATCGTTAAATAAATCATTACTGTTATAACCTAACATAAAGTAGTTATTGTTACTTTGTTGATTGATAGTTAACGTTGAATTAAAAATATTTTGATTTCCACTATTATTGTTTGCGGTTCCTCCAGTTTTTGTAAATACAGTGGCTCCATTAAATGTACCACCTTGAATATATAAATCCGCAGCAGTAACGGTTAAAGCTCCACCTATCACACATGGTCCTACTGGTCTAGTTACATAAAAAGCAGACGTCGTTCCTGTCATAGAAAGATTTATAGCTGCATTGCCTAATTGAGTAAAAGACCCTAAGTGTAAATATCCTGCGCTAAATCCTGCTCCTCCAATATTGAGTGTTTTTCCTGATGCTAAAGTTGGTGTTCCTGTTCCACCGTTATGACCTAAACGAATACCACCAATATTAGTGGATGTTACGGTGATATCATCATTAAATTGATCTGCTGAATTATAACCTAACATAAAATAACCTGTAGAACTTGTTTGGTTAATCGTGCAAGTAGAGTTGAAAATATTTAAATTTCCATTATTGTGATTACTTGTTCCACCTGTTTTATTAAAGGTTGCTGCTCCATTATAGGTTCCTCCATAAGGGGTAATGTCTGGCGCAGTCAGTGTAAAATTTCCAGCAAATACATTTCCGTTAAGTGTCACATTTGTGGTGCCAGTTGTTGTTAAGTTGATAGGGGTTGCATCCGCTTGTTGTATTCTATACAATTGAAGGTATCCTGAGTTGTAAGTTCCACTAGTAATAATACTTTTTGTTGCTGCTATATTAATAATTGGGAAAGTGCCTCCCCATCCTAAAGCAATGCCGCCAGCTGCTGTATTTGGTCCGCTTTGAGAAACATAAATATTACCATTAAATTGACTTGTACAATTATTTCCAAAAATAATTCGTCCGCCAGTTGTTGAAGTATTATTAGCATAAACATCTGCATTGTATGTATCTGCAGTACCATTGGCAAAGCCAGTGTATCCATTACTCGAATTATTAACAGTTAATACTCCGTTATATACGTTTCCACCTGAAGACCATGTATTATTGATTGTTCCACCGATGTTGTAATTAACAGCAGCGGCAAATGTTGAAGTTTGAGCAGAGATAAGACCCGCATTAATTGTTAGTGATCCATTTATGGCAGAACCATAAATATTTACTCCACCAGTATTGCCAGGAGATAGAGATAATGCTGTGGCATCATTTTGAACAAAGTTATATAAGTTTAAAACTGCTCCAGAAAAAGTTCCGCAAGATAACGTAACACCAGTATTTAATGTAACTGTTCCAACTCTACCTATTTGTATTAAACCAGTACCTGCTGTATTATTAACGGTAACGTTAGCGTTAAATGTTACATTTCTTTGATATCCAATATACAATGCACCTGTATTTGAGGTGTTAAAAGTTGTGGCAGCGTTAAACGTTTCGTTTCTTCCTGCTACTCCGTTGGTTAATAATAAATAACCAGTTCCAGCATTCGTGATAGAAGTTACTCCGTTAAACACATTGTTTCCATTACATTGTGCATTTGCAGCACCATTTTTAGTTACAGTGACACTTCCATTGAATGTACTTCCATTAAAATATACTTCTGTAACATTTGCGGTAATATTTGCACCAAAGGTTGTTCCTGCAAAAGTTAAAGATGTTGCAGTAGAATTAAATGTTCCATTATTACAGCTACCACCATTACAAACAACTACACCTGTTGTGTTTAATGTAAAACCATTCAGGTTTAATACGCCTGTTGTGATAGTTAAATTAGTAAGAGTTGTATTACCAGTTAAAATACAGTTGTTTGCTCCAGTTACAATGGTTGCGTTATCTGCCGCACCTGGAATACCATTTGGCGTCCAATTGGTATTAGTTGTAAATGAAGTTGAAGTTGTTCCATTCCAAACGTAAGATGTTTGAGCGTTTAAGCAACTAATTGATAATGTAATAATTAGAAGTATAAATAGTTTTTTCATAAAATAATATTTCTACTTAAAAATAGAGAATTTTACTTACATGTGTAAGAAAATTAGATAAAATGTTTATATCTATTCTTGTTTTAACAAATGGCCAATGTTTGAATTTTGTTATTTGTTGAAAACCATAGAATATGGTTAAAAACCTTAGTGAATTTGAAATAGTAGAGAAATGAAAAAAGATTGCTGAACTAGCAATCTTTTTTAAGAATTTTATTTTAATTGGTTTTTAAAAAGGTCGAGTTCTTGCTTTTTTCTCAGCAATTCTTCTCAAGTTTTCTTGTCGGCGTTTACCGCCTAAGTTCACCTTTTTGTTTTTATCTTTTTTCTCGTGGAAAGCTCCAGTTGGTGTGATGTGTTTTGGTATCTTTTTTAAAGATTTATCTCTAGTAACAGGTTTCTCATCTTGCGTTAAGTTTTCTGATATTTCAACTGCTTCAGGCATATCTAAGATCTCTAATTTTTTCTTCATCAGAGTTTCAATTTCCTTTTGCATTGGCAAATTCAGTTTAGTGATAAAACTAATGGCTATACCTGTTTTATCAGCACGACCTGTTCTACCAATACGATGAATGTATGCACTAGCTTCTTTAGATGGCATATCAAAATTGATCACGTGTGTTACATCTTTTAAATCTAAACCACGAGCAATCACATCCGTTGCAATTAATAAACGATGCGTTCCTTCATCAAATTTCTTTACTGCATTAAAACGTTGTGGTTGCGATTTGTTAGAGTGAATTACGCCAATATCTTCCGCAAATTCTCCTTCTAGTTCTTTGTAAATATCATCTGCTATTTTTTTGTTCTTTACAAACAATAATACTTTCGTGAAGTTTTTTTCTGTTTGTAATAAGTACTCTAATAAATTTACTTTGGTATAAAAATTAGGAACATGATAGGCTTGTTGAATAATTTTTTCTAATGGCGTTCCTCTGCTGATTAATTCAATGTATTCGGGTTTGTAAAAATAATTATCAATCATCATTTCTACATCTTCATTTAAAGTAGCCGAAAACATTAAGTTTTGACGCTTTTCAGGAAGAATATCTAAAATCTTAATTAATTGAGAACGGAAACCTAAATTCAACATTTCATCTACTTCATCAATCACTAATTTTTGAATGCTATTAAATTGTAAAGTTCTACTTAAGGTCAAATCAATTAAACGACCAGGAGTCGCTACTAAAATATCAACACCATCATATACTTTTTGTTTTTGAATGTTGATGTTTCCACCTCCATAAACACCTACACATCTTGCTTGCATGTAGGCAGCCAATTTAGCAACTTCATCAACTACCTGCACAACTAATTCGCGAGTAGGAACAACAATTAATACGCGCGGTTGACGTTGTTCTGAAAACGTTAATTGACGCAAAATTGGCAATAAATACGCAAAGGTTTTTCCTGTACCTGTTTGAGCTATACCCACAGCATCTTTACCAGACATGATTACTGGGAATGCTTTTTCCTGAATAGGTGTTGGGTTGTCAAAACCTATATCGCTTAAAGCGTTTAGTAATGGTTTAGTAAGGTTAAGGTCTTTAAACGTAATCATTGCATTATAATTTTGGCAAAGATACGTTATTTTTAGTTGATAAATAGGAACACGAATAGCGCGGATTTAGCAGATTTTCGCGGATTTCTTATAAATTGATATACAATTACAGCTTCCTTAAAGGATCTAGTAAATACTCCAATCCATTAGATTTTATCTCATATATAGTTGCTAGCATCATTCCTAATTTACCATCAGGAAAGCCTTTGCGCTGAAACCATTCTAAATACGAAACAGGAAGGTTTGCTAAAACAGTGCCTTTATATCTGCCAAATGGCATTTTAAATTTCACTAATTCTAATAATACTTCGGAGTTATTCATAACGTTTTATTTAACCACATAGGCACATAGTTTTGGTTAATTGATAGATCAGCAAAGAAGCTACGCTTTTAAGATAGCTGCCTATGTTAAAAAACGTGTTTTCTATCTGCTACTATTATTAATACTTTTTATTGGATTTTCTATGTTTCTATGTGGCTATTTTTTTGTTGATTTTCCGAAAATGATTAACCTCAAATAGTCTCCAAAAGAATAATTTTTTCTTCTTTTATCAATAAAATTATATCCAAAAATTAAAATAACAATAATTGCTACAGGTATTTTCCATGATACTAAACCATCTTGTCCAACATAACACATAAAACGTTCCCAACGGAATTTACCTTCTTTAGAGTTCTTAGTTAAAGAACCTACAATTGAATTACCACTTATCGGATTGTTTTTAGGATCTTTCATACTAAACCATACAAATACAGGGCGCCCAACCACATGGTCAAAAGGCACTACACCCCAACTACGACTATCTGCTGAATTGTGACGGTTATCTCCCATCATCCAATAATAATCTTGTTTAAATGTATAAGATGTAATTGGTTTCCCATCATATAATACTTGAGCACCTGATGTTGTTATTTGATGAATACCGTTATCATAAGTACTCAACATTTTTTCATAAATACATAAGTTATTTGTATCAATGCTAACCGTCATCCCTTCTTTAGGAAGTGTTATTGGCCCAAAGTTATCGTTATTCCATGGGAATTTTGGATTGTGAGGGAAAATGCTTGAACTATATTCTCCTTTTGGATCAATTTGTTTTTTTACTTTGATAACTCCTGGCGTATTTTTAATTTTTTCAGCAACATCAATTGGCATATTCATTAGATATACAGAAGTATCTTGTCTTAAATCTTTAATGTATGCTTCAGTTACATAAATATCAAAATTGTCTAAGAACTCTGCATTCATTACATAACCTTGATTGCCAGTTTGAGGATCTGCTTCAATTGTATGTAAAGGAAAAGATTTTGTTGTGACTTCATAAAAATGTTGCGCATGTTCTGGCATGGCTTGTTTTTTATCATTGATGTATAATTCACCATCTTTAATTTCTAATTTATCGCCAGCAATTCCAACACAGCGTTTTACATAGTGTTCGCGCTTATCAACTGGGCGGCCAACTTTTTTTCCGTTTTTTATAATCATGCCACCTAAGTCAACTTTAAAGTTTGGATTATTCATGTTGGTGTATCCAAATCTTCTTACCATTTCGTAATAACTAGTGTATTGCTGAGTACCAATAGTAACAGTATCTCCATCAGGATAGTTAAACACCACGATTTCTCCATTTTTTGGTTTTGAGTAACCAGGTAAACGCATGTATGGTAATTTTAACCACTCTAAATACGATTGAGTTCCTGTTGTAAAAGGTAAAGTGTGATGTGCAAATGGAAAAGCCATTGGTGTTTGCGGAACTTTAGCGCCATAACACACTTTATTAACGAATAAAAAATCACCCACCATTAACGATTTTTCTAATGATGAAGTAGGAATCGTAAATGCTTCAAAGAAAAATCCACGAATAATAGAAGCAGCTACAACTGCAAAGATGATAGGGTCCGCCCAATTTTTAATAAAAGAGGATTCAGATTTGATATCACTTACACCAAAAAATTTAATGTCTTTATTAAAACCTAAATAAGCAAAATATAAATAGGGCATTAAAGCGGCAACAATTAAATCGTTATTCATGCGTTTTTTAAAAGCGCGCGCTAAATGAAAACCATATACACCATACATAATTAAATTTACACCAGGTACAATCATAATTAATCCCCACCATTTTGGGCGATTAATGATGCCGCCTACTAACCAAAAATTGTAAACTGGAATTAATGCCTTCCATGCTGGTAATCCTGCTTTTTCAAAAATTTTATATAAGCCTGCAAATGAAATTAAAACGAGTATTAAAAAAATAATGTTGCCCATGCTTTATTGTTTGATGTTTTGTTGTTTCTTGTTTGAAAATAATAAATTGTTTTTTTTGTCTTCGACTCCGCTCAGACTGACAGTTAATTGTCACGCTGAGCGGAGTCGAAGCGTATTAAATTAAATCATTCATGGTAAATATACCTTTTTTGCCTTTAATATACTCAGCAGCAATTACAGCACCTAAAGCAAAACCTTTTCGGTTATGAGCTTTGTGCATGATTTCAATATCGTCTACAGCCGAAGTATATTTTATAATATGTGTTCCTGGAACTTCACCTTCTCTTACATCTTTTATAAATAACGTGTCGGAATTATTATCCGTAATGCTCCAGTTTTTTTTGCGTTCTATTTTATCAAGTACTTGGTTGGCTAATGAAATAGCAGTACCACTTGGTTTATCTAATTTATGGATGTGGTGAATCTCTTCCATTTCCACATTATAGGAATCATATTTATTCATCAACTCTGCTAAGTAAGAATTGACTTTGAAAAATAAATTAACGCCTAAGCTAAAATTAGTAGCATGAAATAAAGCGCCATCTTTTTGCTGACATTCTTTTTCAATTTCCGTAAAAGAATCATACCAGCCTGTAGTGCCAACTACAATTGGAACTTGTGCATCAAAACATTTTTTAATATTTGAAATCACAGTATGAGGTGTGCTAAATTCAATAGCAACATCTGCTTTTTTAAGTTCATCGTTTGTAAAAGTAGACGCGTTACTTTCATCTACTTTTAAAACAATAACATGTCCTCTTTGTAAAGCGATAGACTCTATCTCTTTACCCATTTTACCGTATCCTAGTAAGCAAATATTCACTATATTTATATCTTAGTTATAAGTTCTAAATATATGAAAAAGTTATTTATCCTGTTGTTTTGTATATTATCCTTAACAATATTTAGTCAATCGTCGGTTTACAAACCATTTTGCGATAATCCTAGTTGGACTACAGTTACTGGTAATTTTGGTTTAATTAACTATACTTCATACCAGTATGAATTGGATTCTACTATTGGACTAAATAGTTATAAAAAAATCAGAGGTGTAAATATTCCTTCTAGCTATGTGCTTCTTAGAGAAGATATTCCTTTAAAGAAAATTTACAGATTTGACATAACAAATTCTGTTGAGTATTTATTTATCGATTTTAATTTGAATGTTGGTTCTACTTTTGGTTTAAGTTTTGGGAATAGTTTGAGTGTAATGACGACTTCAGTTTCTGTAAAAGATTCGATACTTATAAATGGTCAATATCATAATTATCTCGAATTTCCCATGAATCCTCCAGTATATTTATCAGGATTTAGGTTTATCGAGGGAATTTTGGCATTCAGTAATCCAATGTATCCAAGGTTTCATCCTAGCGATCCTCAAACAGAATTAGTTTGTGAATGTAAAAATGGGCAATATTACTATAATAACCCAAATAGTTTTTATATGTGTCAGGTTAGCTGCATTCCAACGAAAATAGCAGAAAATAATTTCGTTAACGAAAAATCATTTAATGTTTTCCCAAATCCTTCTGTTAATTTGATTTTTATAAAAGGTGAAATTGATTTAAGGGGCAAAAAGTATGTAATATTTGATTACACAGGTAAAGAAGTTTTATCAAATAACTATAACTCGGAGAAAGGAATTGATGTTTACAGTTTAAAGTCTGGAATTTATACTTTAAGTGTTAGTAATAGTTTTATGAAATTTATTAAAATAAATTAAGCTATTTAAATTTTAATTTCAAAGATAATCCTGCTTGTAATTTATTATTGTAATCTAAGTTCGAGTATGGATTAAATTGCAAA
>SYEI01000022.1 GCA_005800865.1 Bacteroidota bacterium
CTGTGTATAATCCAACTTGGGCAGGTTTAAATTTATAGAAATACTCATTACCTGGAGCTGTGTATGTGCCTGTATTTACAGCAATAGCCGTTTGGCAGCTTTCGCCTGGAGCGCAATTAAAATAATAGGTATAAGTCCCACCAAACTGCCCGTTATGGTTGGTTTGCAAAACATTATTAACGTAAATCTGAAAACTTCCTGCTCCATAATTACAGCAAATACCATCTCCAAAAGAATCGTTAATTACAAAGGTTAAACAACCAGTTGATGCTACACAAATTGTACTTGTAGAGGTTGTAGAATTAGTTAAAACACCATTCGACATTAAAACAACGCCAAATTTGTCTTTCAATTGCCAAGTGGTTTCACCCGCATAATTATCGGTTGTTAACACCACTTTCACTTCTATAGTACCCACAGGGCATTGACTAAAGGTATGAAGAGAAACTAAAAATAAAACTAGGGTAGTAAAGATATATTTCATAGGCTGTTTTTAATTTAAACAATGAGTGTATATTTGTATAAAAATAAGACAATTCTGTAGAATTCCTATTTTTTTCAATAACTAATTATCCACTTTTACTAAAAATTTAAACAGGCTATATATGTCAAAATTTAAAATCGGCGTTCTTCGCGAAGAAAAATCTCCACCAGATAAACGAGTTCCATTAACCCCATTAATTTGTACCGAATTACTACGTTCTTACCCAAACCTAGAAATTGTGATTCAACCTAGCAAAATCAGGTGTTATAGCGATGAAGAATATTTGGCATTCGGATTAACCTTACAAGAAGATTTAAGCGATTGTGATGTATTAATGGGCGTTAAAGAGGTTCCAAAAGAGAACTTGATTCCAGGTAAAAAATACTTTTTCTTTTCTCATACGATAAAAAAACAGGCTCATAATATTAAGTTAATGAAGACCTTAATTGAGAAGAAAATTCAAATGATTGACTACGAAACTTTAACTGATAAAAACCATAATCGTATTATTGGTTTTGGACGTTATGCAGGAATTGTAGGTGCTTACAATGGTATTTTAGGTTATGGTCGTAAATACGATTTATTTCAAATTAAACCAGCTAACCTTTGCCGCGACAGAGCTGAAATGGAGGAAGAATTAAAACGTGTGAAATTACCAAATATTAAAATTGCATTAACAGGCGGTGGTCGTGTAGCTAATGGCGCTATCGAAACCTTATCGGCTTTAAGAATAAGAAAAGTAACACCCGAAGAATTTTTAATGGCATCTTTCAGAGAACCTGTATATTGTCAGTTAAATCCAAGAGATTATGTGGAACGCCCGGATGATCATAATTTTGATTTGAATGATTTCTTTAAACATCCAGAGCATTTTGTTTCTAAGTTTTCTCCATTTACCAAAGCAACAGATATTTTTATCTCTGCTCACTTTTGGGATCCACGTTCACCTAAAATGTTTACGACAGAGGACATGAAAGCTTCTGATTTTAAAATGAGTGTGGTAGCTGATATTACTTGTGATATTGATGGAAGTGTACCAACGACTTTAAGAGCTAGTACAATTGATAAACCTTTTTATGGTTACAATCCTAAAACAGATAAAGAGGACGTTCCATTTAATAAGGAAACCATTTGTATTATGGCAGTTGATAATTTACCTTGCGAATTGCCTCGTGATGCGAGTGATGATTTTGGTAAAGATTTGATGGAGCGCGTTTTACCGTTCTTATTTAAAGACGATGTTGATGCAATTATTGAACGTGCTAGCATTTGTAAGGAAGGAAAACTAACTACTAACTTTGAATACTTAAGTGATTACGCATACTAATTACTAATACATACGAATATACGAATCATAGCAAATACACTGATTCGTATATTCGTATAAAAAACGGTAATTCAAATTGGTAAAATTTATTCGGACTTATTTCTTTACTAAAACAAACACGTCTTCGTTATCGCGTTTCATCAAGTATTTTTCGCGAGCAAAGGTTTCTAGGCTTTCTTTATTGGTTTGTAATTCCAGAATCTCTTTTTTATTGTTTTCTATTTCGGCAATATAATACTCCTTCTCCGTATTCAACTTATTACACTTACTTACCAAATCAAACTGAGTAAACACATCGTTTTTATCAAAATACAAAAGCCATACTATTAAGCCTATAATCACTAAAAAGTATTTATTTTTTAATATTTTAAGAATTAGCATTTGATAAAAACCTTAATTTTAATTGATATAAAAGTAATTTTAATCTAAAACCTATGCCATGCTATTAAAAAATGTTATTCATATTGGGTTGTTAGTTGTATTAACCACTTGTTTTTCGGTAGCACAGGTAAAGACTTCCACTCTTAAAGCTGCACAATTAAAATATAGCAAAGTAAAAGATGCTTATGACAACAAATGGCCAACCTTAAAAGAGGGCATCAAAGCTATTTCTATCAATTCTGAAAATTACGACATTTATATACGCGCCTTTAAGCATGATAAAAAACTAGAAGTGTGGTTAAAAAATACAGATGCATCATCATACAAATTATTTAAGACTTATGATATTTGTGCTAGCAGTGGAGATTTAGGCCCAAAACGACAAGAAGGCGACGGACAAGTACCTGAAGGATTTTATACCATTGATTTATTTAACCCAACAAGTAACTACTATTTAAGCATGCGAGTAAGCTATCCTAATACCAGCGATGTTATTTTAAAAACCAGTAAAAATGCTGGAGGTGCTATTATGATTCATGGTAATTGTGTTACTATTGGATGCTTACCAATGACAGATGATAAAATAAAAGAATTGTATGTGTTATGCTTAGAAGCAAAAAACAGAAATAGAATTGTAAAAGTTGATATTTTTCCAGCAAAGATGACTACTGAAAATATCAAATTATTAGAAGCTAATTATTCAAAAGACAAACTCACCTTTTGGAATTCATTAAAACCTGCTTACGATTATTTTGAAAAAAATCATTCTACTCGTAAAGTATTAACCGATGCAAAAGGGCATTATTCTTTTAAGGATTAAAAGAGGATAGCAACACCACTGCATACGTTGGTAATAATGCGGCTGGCTTTGGCGAAAGAGAGCGAACCGCCATTCAACGAAGCTTTTTTGCGGGGCCAATGGTGGTTGGTCTTTCGCCTTGACTGTTTTGTTTCTTTTTTCGTCAAGGAAAAAAGAAAGAGTAGAAAACAATCTCTTTTTAGTTCATAACCAATAGTTTTAGTTCATAAAATGCCAAAAGGTATATCTGTTTCCTTTATACATTTACTCTACAAAAAACTAAAAAATTATGAGCTATATTGTAGACTATTGGTGGGTCATTATTCCCATTATTTTATTAATCTCTTACAAACTAATTTTCCGTTTATTCGGAATCATTATTATCCCAGAAGATAAAATTGGATTAGTCACCAAAAAATTTGTGTTATTTGGTGCTAATAAGGAATTACCTGCAGGGCGTATTATTGCTATTGATGGTGAAGCTGGTTTTCAAGCACAGCCACTAGCGCCAGGAATTTATTTTTGGAAATGGATTTGGCAATACGAAATTACACAGCAATCTTTCACCGTTATTCCTGAAGGAAAAATTGGTTTAGTAGTTGCTAAAGATGGTAAGCAATTAGAAACAGGATTTATCTTAGCACGTAAAGTTGATTGCGATTCATTTCAAGATTCTGAAGCCTTTTTAAGAAATGGCGGACGTAAAGGTCGCCAATCGGCTATTATTACTGCTGGTACATATCGTATCAATACCTTCTTATTTGAAATCAGTACTTACGACATGACTCATATTAATGAGAATATGGTTGGTATTGTAACAACAATGGATGGTATGCCAATTGAAGAAGGCAATATTGCTGGTAAGCAAGTATTGGGACATAATAACTTCCAAGATTGTGATGCTTTCTTAGAAGCTGGAGGAAACAAAGGTTTACAACCCGAAATTATATTAGCAGGTTCGTATTATTTAAACCCTTGGTTTATCCAAGTAGAGCAAATTAAAATGACAGAGATTCCTATTGGTTATGTAGGCGTTGTTATTTCTTATGTAGGATCAGAAGGGAAAGATTTAAGTGGTACTGAGTTTAAACACGGTAACATTGTGAGTAAAGGAGAAAAAGGTGTTTGGGCTGAGCCATTAGGGCCAGGTAAATATCCAGTCAATACCTTTATTATGCGTGTTGAATTAGTTCCTACTACTAACTTAGTTTTAAACTGGGCCAATGCTCGTAGTGAATCTCATCAGTTAGATAAAAACTTATCGACTATTACAGTGCGTTCAAAAGATGGTTTCCCTTTCAATTTAGATGTATCTCAAATTATTCATATTCCAACAACTGAAGCACCAAAAGTAATTGCGCGTTTTGGTAGTATGATGAATTTAGTTGGACAGGTATTAGAACCAACTATTGGTAACTATTTCCGTAACTCGGCTCAAGATAGTGATGTGATTGCTTTCTTAAGCACTCGTAAAGAACGTCAGGATGCTGCTAAATCAAAAATCAGTCAAGTGTTAGACCAATACAATGTGAATGGTGTTGATACTTTAATTGGAGACATCGTTCCACCAGAAAGCTTAATGAAAACATTAACCGATCGTAAAATTGCCGAAGAGCAAAATACAACCTTTGAAACTCAAAAACGTGCAGAGGTAACTCGTCAGGCTTTAGAGAAAGAAACAGCGGTTGCTGATATGCAAAAAGAAATTGTAAAAGCCGATCAAGGCGTATTAATCTCTGAACGTATTGCAGATGCTGCCGTGAAGAAAGCAACAGGTGAAGCACAAAGTGTAAAGATTTCTTCTAATGCAGAAGCAGATAGATTAAAAGTAATCGCTGCAGCTGATGCAGAGAAAACAAAATTATCAGCCAATGCAGAAGCAGAGAAAGTAAAAATGCTAGCAAATGCAAATGCAGAGAAAATATCGGTAACGGGTACTGCCGAAGCACAAAGTATTTTAGCAGTAGGTAAATCAAATGCAGAATCTTACCGATTAGCAGTTGAAGCCATGGGTGGCGATAACTTCAGCCGTTTAAAAGTAACGGAAGCAATAGGTAAAGATAAAATCAAAGTGATTCCAGATGTATTAATTACTGGCGGTAACGGCGATGGAGCTAACGGCCCTATCAGCGGATTATTAGGATTAAAATTATTAGAAGAAGTATCAAAAAA
>SYEI01000180.1 GCA_005800865.1 Bacteroidota bacterium
TAATTCTGTTATCTTTATACTCTATTTTTTGTGCGCATCTATCATCATATATCTGAATTATCTAATTTAACAAATTCGATTGTTACCATTGGTACATTTGATGGCGTTCATTTAGGACATCAACAAATTATTAAGCGTTTGGTGGAACTAAAAAAGAAGCAAGGTGGTGAAATTGTATTATTTACTTTTGCTCCGCATCCTCGCAAGGTTTTATTTCCAGAGCAATCAGATTTAAAATTAATAACCACCACTCAAGAAAAGTGTGAGTTGTTGCAACAGTTTGGGGTTGATCATGTATTAGTTTATCCTTTTACTAAGGAATTTTCACAAATGCAAGCTCAAGATTACATTTCAGATATTATCGCTAAAGGCTTAAAAACAAAAACTTTAGTCATTGGATACGATCATCGTTTTGGAAGCAATCGAGAAGGAAATATTGAAACCTTAAAGCAATTTGCATCTACCCATCAATTTAATGTAGAGGAAATTCCTGCTCAAGAAATTAATCAATTAAATATTAGTAGTACACGCATCAGAAAAGCAATTGATGAAGGCGATGTAAAAACAGCGAACGAATTTTTAGGCTATTCTTTTTTTGTAACAGGAACGGTTATAAAAGGAAAACAATTAGGAAGAACGATCGGCTATCCAACCGCAAATATTTTTATTGAAGATACTGATAAGTTAATTCCTAAAATTGGGGTGTATGCCGTAAATGTGATTTTAAATGGAATTACTTATAAAGGCATGTTGAATGTTGGCACTAATCCTACAACGGATGCAGATACTAAAATTAAAATTGAAGTAAATATTTTTGATTTTGATAAGGATATTTATGGCGAGACTTTAAAGGTAGAGTTTGTTAAATGGATACGAAATGAAGAAAAATTTGCTAACTTAGATGAACTAAAACAAGCTTTAGCAAATGATAAAATTGCCTGTGCTCATGTGTAGATTTTTTTCGAAAATAACCTTGATCTTACTATTCACTGTTTCAGTGCAGTTTCTTAATGCTCAAGTTCCGTTGATGGATTCATTAACGTTAGATACTTTAACGGGATTTACTAATTTGCAAGAAGCACTTAAAAATCCAGATGCAGTTACTAAATTGGTTTTAAGAAAACAGCATTTAAAATCATTTCCAAAAGAAATATTACAATTTAAAAATTTGCAATATTTAGATATTAGTAAAAACTCTATTGCTGAGTTATCTGATAGCATTGATAAATTAATCAATTTGCAACATTTTGCCTGCAGTAAAACAGGTTTACAACGTTTACCTAAAGAAATAGGGCGTTTAACAAATTTAGTTTATCTTAATTTTAATCAAAATGATTTGGAGTTGCTTCCCCCACAAATTGGTAATTTAGAAAAACTAGAAATGCTCGATTTATGGAGTAATAATTTTAGTGAATATCCTTCAACGCTTGGTGGTTTAAAAGCTTTAAAAGTAATTGACCTGCGTAATATTTTAATTAGTGATGAAGTGCAAACTTCTATTACTAATATGCTTCCAAATGCTAAGGTTTACATGTCGCCTAGCTGTAAATGTAAGTGGTAGCTTCGACTCCGCTCAGCTACCAATAATCACTACCGATTAAACTCCCATTGCCTTTAATTGTTCTTCCAAAAATTTAATACCTTCTACAAAGCTGTGGGGATTGTATCCTAAATCGCGTTTGGCTTTATCAATAATAAAACCAGTAATGGGAGGACGTTTAGCAGGTTGTTTAATGTCGGCTGATTTGGATGGTTTGATTAATGACTTATCTAATTTATAATAATCAGCAACTAAGTGCGCAACTTCTAAAATATTTAAAAAATCTTTTCCCGAAATATTATAAATACCGCTTGCTTTTTTCTCAGCTATTAAAATACAACCATCCGCTAAATCTTCGGCTAAGGTTGGTGTACGGTATTGATCGTCAACCACGTTAATGGTTTTACCTTGCTCTAAATTTTGCTTAACCCATAATACAATGTTACTTCTACTCATATTATCTACAATCCCATACACTAAAACCGTACGAGCCATTGCCCAATGTAAGCTTGAAGCTTGTACAATTTTTTCAGCCTCTAATTTTGTTTCGGCATAATAGCTTAAGGGATTTGGCTTTTCAGTTTCATCTAATGGACCATGTGTCCCATCAAAAATAAAATCGGTGGATAGATGAATGAAATGTGGTTTATAGTTTGGATTTTCTTTTTGTAATTTTTCTAAAACAGTTACTTGATTTTTAACAGAGGTTGTATTTAAAAGTAAAGCACCTTCTTTATCTGTTTCACATGCATCTACATTGGTCATGGCTGCTGTATTGATAATCACATCAGGCATAAACTTGCTAAAAACAGATTCCACATTATCGTAATTAGTAATATCTAAAGCAGCATACTCGTATCCTGTTTTATTTACTAATCTGTTTTCGCCACGAGCAGTAGCAATGCAGTTGATATTTGCTTTATCTTTTAGTTTATAAACTAATTTTTGGCCTAATAAGCCATTAGATCCTGTGATTAAAATTTTTTGCATAGGGTAAATATACAAAAACAATAAAATGTGGTTACTTTGAGTTTCCTTTTATTTGCAATAAAATATCAAATAATTTAGCGGTGGCTACGGCATCTCCTTCGGCTCTATGTCTTGCATCATTACTAATGCCAAGGCTTTGGCAAAGTGGGCCCAGACTATATGTTTTTTTGCCAGGAATTAATTTGCGACTTAATCTTACTGTACATAGTTTTTCTCTTTCATACTCATAACCTAAAGCCACAAATTCTCCTTTAATAAAATTGTAATCGAAGCTTACATTATGAGCGACAAAAGTTCTGTTTTGAGTTAATTTTAGAATTGTATTTGCTACTTCATGAAATTTTGGCGCAGAAGCAACCATTTGATTGGTAATACCTGTAATGTTAGTATAGATTGGAGCAATGTAACATTCGGGATTGATGAGTGTTGAAAATTTCTCGGTGACTAGCAAGCCATCATGAATCAAAATACATATTTAAGTAATACGTCCTCGTTGAGGTTCAAATTTTCCTCCGCAGGTTTCAATATCAATAATGGCAAACATATTTTATAATTTAGTTTAAATAAAAAAGCTCATCCAATTTTATTAGGATGAGCTTTTAAAGAATGAAGTATATTAGTTGAACATTACTTTTTGAGTAGTAGATTCACCGTTTTTAGTAGTTACTTTTAAGAAATAAAGACCGCTAGCTAAATTATTTTTTTTGATGTTGAATGTTGCTTGCTCTGTGCTTTCAGATGATATTAGTTTGCCAGCAACATCAAATAACTCAACTTTGTGAGTCGTACTTGAGTTTGCAAATTCAATAGTCATTTCATTATCAGATGGATTAGGAA
>SYEI01000181.1 GCA_005800865.1 Bacteroidota bacterium
AAAATCAATTTTAGCATTTTTTAATTTTAAAATGTAGTTTTCTAATTGATAATGTTCATCTAAATAAGAATAAGCTAGATCAAAGTTTTTGTTTTTTTTATAGTACTGACTTATCGCTAAAACAATTTTAGATTTTTGCGGAAGATCATTTATCATCGCATTATAATCTAGTGCTTTATCAAAATAAATTATAGCAGAATCATTGCGTTTAAGTGTGCTTTCAATTAATCCGAGTTGATAGTAAGAACTGCTTTTTGTTTTTAAAATAGCAGGATTGTCAGGTTTTTTGGTGATTTGTCGTAAAGTCTTAGCGGCTAAGCGTAAGTTTTGATTTGACTTAAAAGCCATCGCTTTTTGATAGCTGAGAACTTCGGCGCTGTCAACAACTCCCAGTTCTTTTAATAGGTCTTGGGCTTTTGCATAATAAACATCGGCAGTTTTGTAGTTGCCCATTGCTGTGTTTGCGGCACCAATATAATGCAGTGCCAAAATTTTTGTGCAATTGGGTTTTACACTGTCAAATGAGGATACACTTTTGTGAAAGTTCTTTAAAGCTTCGTCATATTTTTGCTGATTGTAAAATATTTTTCCAAGCTTAAAGGTTTGGTTGGCTAGATTTTGGGTATGATGATGTGTCTCACAAAAGTCAATTGATTTTTTAGTGTAAAAAACAGCATTGTTGTATTTTTTACTGCTAAGATTTTTATTGGCTAGTTTATTGTAATAGGAAACACTATCCGTATTCTTTTTAGTTTGAGAATACAAAAATGAATTTAAAAAACAAACCAGAATAAGAATGTGGTATTTCATGTATTGCAATGCTTTTACAATGAATTTTATTTTTTTCTTATCAGTAAAATCAAATCTATTAATCTTGATGAATATCCAATTTCATTATCATACCAGCCCACAACTTTTACCATTTTATCAATAACAGATGTTAGTTGTGCATCAAAAAGACATGAATGTGTGTTACCAATTATGTCAACCGAAACGATTGGATCTTCAGTATAATCTAGTATTCCTTTTAAATTTGTTTTTGAGGCTTCTTCAAATGCTTTATTAATTTCGTCAATACTGACAGCACGTTTTACATTAAACGTTATGTCGGTCAATGAACCATCGGGAACTGGAACACGAATGCCGCAGCCTCCAATTTTTTCATGCAATTTAGGAAAAATTTTTGTTAATGCCTTAGCTGCACCTGTAGTTGTTGGAACAATTGACTGACTTGCGCCTCTCGCACGGCGTAGATCCTTATGTGGCTGGTCGTGAAGGCTTTGGTCGGTTGTGTAGGAATGTATTGTTGTAATGTAAGCTTGTTCAATTCCGCATAATTCCTCGATGATTTTTATCATCGGAGCCGCATTATTTGTCGTACAGCTTGCATTAGAAACAATGTCTTCCGTTCCGTCTAGAATAGTTTCATTTACCCCTAAAACAACCGTTTTTATTGTGTCTACTTCAGAAGGAGCAGAAAGGATTACTTTTTTTGCTCCAGCTTCTATATGCGCATTTAATTCTTCGTGTGTTTTATATTTTCCTGTTGATTCTATAACAAAGTCGATAGAATGACTTTTCCAATCTAAGTTAGAAATGCTTTTTTCATGAAAAAATAAAAAGTGTCTATCATCAACAATTATCCCATTTTCATCATGAGATACCTTAAATGGCAAAACACCATGTATGCTGTCGTATTTTATTAAATGCGACATGGTTTTGTTATCGGCAATGTCGTTAATTGCAATAACTTCAATTTCAGGGTGGTTTAGAAGCAGACGGAACAAGTTTCTTCCAATTCTTCCAAAACCATTAATAGCAATTCTTGTTTTCAATTATCTGGTTTATTCGTTAAAATCGTTTAATTGTTTTGAACCGTTAAACGTATCTGCGATTAAACGATTTACCAATTAAATAATTAAACTTTTTATAAAATATGTTTTTGTGCTTTGTATGAAGAACGAACTAAAGGCCCGCTTTCTACATGTCTGAAACCTAATTCTTGACCAAATTTTTCATATCGGGCAAATTGTTCAGGTGTAATGAACTCTTTTACTGGTAAATGCTTTTTGCTTGGTTGCAAGTACTGTCCAATAGTAACAACATCAACATTTGCATTTCGCAGGTCCGTCATAGTTTGAAAAACTTCTTCTTCCGGTTCTCCAAGACCTAACATGATTCCAGATTTAGTTCTGTTTATTCCTTTTTCTTTCAAGTAACGCAAAACTTCTAAACTACGATCGTATTTTGCTTGAATACGAACTTCTCTTGTTAAACGTCTTACGGTTTCAACATTATGCGAAACTACTTCAGGATTTGCTTCCACAATTCGATCCAGATTTCTTTCCATTCCTTGAAAATCCGGAATTAAAGTCTCAAGTGTAGTATTCGGATTCATTCTGCGAATCGCTTTTACAGTTTCAATCCAGATTATTGAGCCGCCGTCTTTTAAATCATCTCTATCAACACTTGTAATAACAGCATGTTTGATATTCATGATTTTTATAGAACGAGCTACTTTTTCAGGTTCATCCCAATCTACCGTTTCTGGTCTGCCGGTTTTAACACCGCAAAAACCGCAAGATCTAGTGCAGATGTTTCCTAATATCATAAAAGTAGCAGTACCTTCTCCCCAGCATTCTCCCATATTTGGGCAGCTTCCAGAGGTGCAAATTGTATTTAAACTGTATTTATCGACTAAACCGCGAAGTTCAGTATATTTTTGTCCAATTGGTAATTTTACCTTCAACCATTTAGGTTTTGCGGCTGGTATGTTTTCAATGACTGTTTCCATATATCATAATTCAAAGTACAAAGATACATAATGTAGTTTATTTGGAGATGCTAATTTAATTTTCGTTTACAGTTTGTGTTTTTTGATTTTATTTAAAACGAATAAGTTCAAATATTAATTACTCGTATTTGGGCGTTTTTCTTGCTTTATTTTTTTACTCTTCTTGAGTGTTTTGACGCTTTAGCTTGATTTTTTAAAAACTAAATTTTGTCTTATTCTGCTATAAATTTAGCGTTCCATGGCAATGTAAAATTATCGCTGTAGTAATTTTGTTGTTAATTTAAAGCTTTAAAAAACATGAAAAAAAGATTTATTGTATTAGGGATTTTATTGACTGCTTTTGGTTTTACTACTATGAATGCGCAAATACTTTCAGACAAAGCTATGGGGGCGTTAGGTAAAGGTGTTTCAGGATTTACTTTTAGTGATGCCGATGCTGCTGCTTTGGCAAAAGAATCGATTGCGGAATTGGATGCAAATAACCCTGTTGCTGAGCCTGCTAATGGTTATTCAATTCGATTAAATCGTTTATTTGGGAAACACACTTCTAGTGAAGGAGTTAATTTGAATTATAAAGTTTATTTAGTAAAAGATATTAATGCTTTTGCTTGTGACGATGGAAGTGTTCGTGTATTTGCGGGTTTAATGGATGTTATGGATGATAATGAATTGCTTGCCGTTATCGGGCATGAAATTGGTCACGTAGTTAATCACGACACAAGAGATGCTATTAAAGCTGCTTATAAAAAAGAAGCTTTACTAGATGCAGCTTCGTCACAATCAGGAAAAATAGAGACTCTTACAGGATCTCAATTAGGAAAAATTGGAAGTGCAATGATCGACAGCAAGCATAGTAGAAAACAAGAATCTCAAGCTGACTCGTTTTCGTATGATTTTATGAAAAAGAATGGTTACGATGTAAATGCGGTGGAGTCAGCTTTTAGAATTCTTCAAAATTTAAGTGAAGGAGCTGAATCTTCTTTTATGACTAAAATGATGAGTTCGCATCCTGATTCTGGTAAAAGAGCAGATGATGCTAAAAAGAAAGCAACAAAAGATGGTTTGTATAAAGCTTATGTACAGCAGAAAATTGATAATACTGCGCCTGTAAAGGCAAAAGCAGCAACAAAGGCACCTGCTAAAAAGGCCACAACAAAGAAAAAGTAATATTGTTCATAAAACCTAAAAACGGCAGATTCTCTAGATAAATTGCCGTTTTTTTTTGTTATACCATTGAGTACTATGAATAATAGCTGTAGATCGTTATACAACTCATCA
>SYEI01000182.1 GCA_005800865.1 Bacteroidota bacterium
ATGTTTAAAACCATCAGAAAAAAAATAGAGTTTAGCCTTGTCTTCTAATTTTAATGTGTAAGTATCAAAAGTTCTATTTTTTTCTATTTGCCATCCGCCAATGGGGAATGAATTTCCTTTATAAGTATTTATGGAATTGTTTTGATAAATGGCAAATTCGCCACCACCACAAGCGTATTGAAATTCACGGGTTTTTGTGTTAAATGAAATGAGTGTGATTTCTAGCCAATCATTATTGTATTGTGAATCGCTTAATTCGTTATTAAAAGTTTCAATCCATTTTTTATCAAGTTCAGTGAGGTAATCACCAATGTTTTTTAAATTTTTTTGAATCACATAATTTAATAAGCTAATACCTAATACCGACAACATAGCGCCAGAAACGCCATGCCCAGTGCAATCAGCCAAAGCAAAGAAAATAGTGTCATTTTTTGAACTAAGCCAATAAAAATCGCCGCCAATTTTATCTTGTGGTTTGTATATAACAAAATAATCTTTTACAGTTTTTTTAAAATGACGAGTTTTTGGCAACAAGCCGTGTTGAATAGTTTGCGCATAAATTAAACTACTTTCGTGCTCAGTAGAAATTGTTTGAAGCATAAGTTCGTGTTTTGAGACTGCAAACATCCGAACTTCAAATTACCTTTACGGTTACGTTATATTAGTTTAATATTATCAAATAAAAATTGACGAAATATTTTAATTCATTTTTATTTTAAATATTCGAAATAATCTCGATAAAAATTGATTTTAAAGTGAATTTAATTTTGTTTGTCGAAAATACAATTTAATAACATGGGGTTACTCCACTTTGTTATTCTTAATCTTCACTAAACTCGTATTTAAAATGATAATGCAGTTGATGCCTAATTGCGCCGTTTCTGTAATTTTCTTTTCGGGATATTGGTATTTTAATTCTTTACCAATAGACTTATAAAGATCAATAAACAATTCAATGTCTTTAATTACTTTTTTGGATACTTTGGTTTTTAACGCGGGATTATTTAGGAGTTCTTTTTTTATATGGGTAATTAAATTGGAAGTCTTTATTTTTTGATCGATCACTTCTTGCATTAAATCATCTTTTACAATTTGTTTTAATGCTTTATTAATTAAAATATAAGATAAATTGATTGATTCAATAAAGTAACTATTGTCAAACGCCTTTTTGTTTTTTTCGATAAGTTGTTTAATTGTAACGGCCATAGGGTTTAATTTTAGCGAATCTACTTTAGCTATCGTAAACTTTGTGTTAAATATGTTTTGAAATTTTAGTTTAACTAAAAAATCTAGTATTAACAACTAGTGTCAAATTTAAGGCCTTTTTATCGTATAAATAGGGTTAAATATTACCATAATATTAAGTTAAGATAAAAAATAAGACGATTTCTTAATATTTATTTAACTTTAACCTCAAGGTTTAAGGTTAACTTTGTGCCGATAGAAAGATATGAGTACAGAAAATAGTTTATATAAAATATTGCTTGTTGATGATGAACAAGATATTTTAGATTTTTTAAGTTATAATTTAAAAAAAGAAGGGTTCCAAGTATATACGGCTCTTAACGGACGTGATGCGATAAATATTGCCAAAAAAGAAATTCCTCATTTAATCGTATTAGACGTGATGATGCCAGAAATGGACGGAATTGATACTTGTAGAGAAATTAGAGATATTGCAGGGTTAAAAGACGTTATGATTGCGTTTTTAAGTGCCCGCAACGAAGATTACTCACAAATAGCTGGTTTTGAAGTTGGCGCTGATGATTATATTACTAAGCCTATTAAGCCAAGAGTATTTATTAGTCGTATTAAAGCTTTATTAAGAAGATATTCGCCAGAACAACAAAAATCAACTGCGTTGGATTTAGGTGGAATTAAAATAGATAAAGAAAGATATTGTGTTTATAAAGATGATGTGGAGATAGCCTTTCCTAAAAAGGAATTTAAACTATTATCATTATTAGCTAGTAAACCCGGAAAAGTGTTTACTCGTGAATTTATTTTAGAACAAGTTTGGGGTGACGAAGTAGTTGTTGGAGATAGAACCATTGACGTTCACATCAGGAAACTGAGAGAGAAACTAGGTGACGATTATATTAAAACCATCAAAGGAATTGGGTATAAATTTGAATTTTAAAAAATAAGCGATAAGAGATTATCGCTTATTTTTTTGGTGGTTCATTGTATGCTTTTATATAATCTGGCCAAGGTGTTGTTTTATATTTATCCTCAGCATAATATTTTAAAATTGGTAATAAGCTTTTAGGACTTAGAAACGAGTTCAATGCATCTAAAGTATTTTGCTTGTCGTCCAAAACAGCTATCGAAGGAAACTGCAGCCTATTATTAGTTGCTTTTAAGGCAAAAGTATTTAAGGGATAACCATTAACTAATGTTTTAAAACATTTCTCACCTTTAAACATAATGGTATCATTGCTTTCAGCATCAAAATTTATTAGATAATAATTTTTATTAATATCTGCAGCAATTGCACTATCTTTTATAGTTGTTGCATTTTGCACTTTACAGGCGTTACAAAATCCAGCCGAAATATTTACTAATATTTTTTTCGGAGTCTTTTTTTGTAGCTTTTCTATTTCTTTCAAAGTATAAGTTTTTACAACACCTTTTTTAAAAATCGTGTCATAAAACGTGTGTTCAAACTGCGAGGCAAAGTCATCATATGTAGCGCTTTTATATACATTTTCAACCGTATAAATTAAAAGAGGTTCTAATTTTTTTTCTTCCAAAAAACCTTGGGATAATAAATTATACTCAAAGTTATTGGACACAAAAATTGTTGAAGGATAACTTAAACTTGTTCCTAAAAATTTAATTGCTAATTCGTGCGGAGTTTTAGGGTTTGGAGATGTTGGTTTATAAACTTTTCCATTGTACTCAATGGTGTCTTTTGTTTCTGCATTAAACTTTACGGGATAAAAAAACTGATTCACATATCCAGCAATATTTGGATTAGAATAAGTGGTTTTCATCATGTGCTTGCACCAACCGCACCAATCTGTGTAAACATCTATTAAAAACGGTTTGGGTTGTTTTTTATTTAGTTCTTGCGCTTCTTTTATGGTTAACCATTTTACGAGCCCATCTTCTGATTGTGCTTTAGTTTGAATAGTAATAAATACGAAGATTACGAATAGTTGTTTTAACGTTTTCATAATACAAAAATCGATTTTTTTTTGTAGTTTTGAATATAATTTATAAAAAAATAACATGATAAAAAATCTACTTTCTATTATTGCACTAGTATGCACATCTTTACTAGCTAACGCTCAATCTTTTACAGCAACTTATAACTTTGCTTCAACTAGTTCTGTTACCGGAACAACAGATCCAACGCCTCCACCAGTTATAACTGGGATTACATGTGGAAGTTTTGTAGCAGTAGGAACAAATACTGCTAATGGTTCTGCTGGTAGATTTTCATTTAACGGTTGGCCAATCGCTACTTTATCTGGTAGTACTTCGGCAGCTAGTTACTCAGCTATGGGCGGTACTATCGATTTAACAAAATATTATGATGTTATGTTGAGTCCAACTACTGGTTATGCAGTTACCTTAGATAGTATTGTTTTTTTATCAAGAAGAACTGGCACTGGTCCTAGAAGTTTTGCAGTAAGATCTAGCGTGGATGCATATGCAAATAATTTGCCTGCCTCAGTTCCTTCTAGTACATTGCTTTCAATTGCTGGTACAGACGAATTTTTTTATACAGCAGATGCGGCAACAACTTCGGCTTATCAATCGGGTAACAAAATAACTACTAATAATGCAGCATTCATTGGTTTTACAACTCCAGTTACTTTTAGATTTTATGCTTGGAATGCAGAGTCTACAGCTGGTAATTTTGGAATTGATGATGTTTCTTTTTTCGGTTCAGTGGCTGTAACAACAGGTATAGGAAAAGTAAGTTTTGATTTAAATTCTAATTTTAAAGTTTATCCAGTGCCAAGCTACGATGGCGTTGTATTTATCGAAAGTAAAAATCAAGATATAACTAAAATAGAAGTGGTAGATGTTTTAGGAAATATAGTATTATTAAACACTAAAAACGAATCAAAGGTTAAATTGAATTTATCTGATATGCCTAATGGAAATTATTTTGTAAGAATGTACTCTGGAAATTCAGTTTCTACTAAGAAGATTGTAGTTATTAAATAATTATATTTTAAACATTAAAAAAAGCGAGCAGTAATTACTGCTCGCTTTTTTTATGCTATTTAGTTTTTGAAATCAATATGTTTGCCCATGGTTCCTCTAAAACGGTACCCAAAACTTTGTGTTTCGGTAATGGGAACAAAGTTGGCTATTTTGTGCGGTAAGTAATTTATTTCTGGAACGTGATGTGGTAATGTTTTTAATGTGTCAAATAGCACAGGCATATATTTTAAGTCTTTTAAACGACGTTTCCCAAAACGGTAAGTCATGCGTGTTTGAAAAGGATCCGTTGATAAAGCAATGTTATTAAGCCCCATCGATTTAGCTAGTTTATAACCATACCAAACATTTTCGGTACTATGTTGAGCTTTATCTTCTACAATAATATCTTCAGCAGGAACACCAAATTCAATGGCGTATAGTTTCATAATCTGTGCTTCTACATAAGGAGAATACACAGAACTACCACTCATAATAATTTTTTTAGTTTTTCCGTTTTTATATAAATGAATGGCCCACAAAACACGCATTTGCATCGTAGCATCCCATTTTGGCTCCATAAAAGGAACGCCAGGCACAATAACAGCATCATATTGCTTATGAGCAGCAAGGGCACGATGGTTTAATTTTTTTGCAGAGGGTTGAAATAATGCGCATGAACTCATGCTTAAAATTAGGAGCGATGTGTATAAAATAAGTTTCATCGTAAGTACGTTTCGTTTAATAGTAAAAACAGCTATATAACCGTTTTGTTTAACCTAAGGTACGAATTTTTTTCGAATTATTTAGAAATTACATCCCAAGTATGGTCGCCTAACATTTTTACTGTGCCAACATATTCTAATGTTTTTGGGAGTTTTCCCCAATCTTCTGGCCCAATTAACAATAATTTATAAACACCCTCTTTTAAGTATAAATGATAGGTTTGTCCAATAATTGGTTCAAAAGATAAATCGGCTAAATAAATTTTTTCAGAAATCTCTACGCGTTCTTTTAAATCATTAGCTTGTTGCATTAATAGCTCAACTTGCTTTTGAATTTGATTCATTTGTATGTTCGTTTGTTCTCGCATTGCCGTTAAAGCGCGTGACTTTATTTTACCAGTATCTTCTGGTTTTATAACAATACCGCCTACATGATGAGGATAAGGCAATAATCCTGGGTTTTCAGCAACTTTATCTTTATCTATTGGATTAACAAATTCCATCTTCTTATTTTTAATGATAACACAAATTTACGATGCTTGTTTAGTTTTTATTAATCATTTCCAATAAAAATTGTACTTTAGAAATCCTATTCATAGTAGTTTGACTCAAAAGCAAGACATATTTTTTTATCTCAAAAAGCATTGGGGCTACGATTCATTTCGTCCTTTGCAGCAAGATATTATTGAGTCGGTTTTAAGCAATAAAGATACTTTGGCTTTATTGCCAACGGGAGGAGGAAAATCACTATGTTTTCAGATTCCAGGTTTAGTAATTGGCGGCACCTGCTTGGTGGTTTCTCCATTGATTGCTTTAATGAACGACCAAGTACAAAATTTAAAAAATAAAGGCATTAGTGCAGTGGCTATCACATCGTCGATGAACGCAAAGGAAATTGATATTGCCCTAAATAATGCTGCTTATGGTCATGTTCAGTTTTTGTATGTATCGCCCGAAAGAATAGAAAATGAAACATTTCGTCAGCGCTTATCTTATTTGCCAATTGGTTTAATTGCTATTGATGAAGCGCATTGTATTTCTCAATGGGGTTATGATTTTAGACCGAGTTATTTAAAAATAGCAGAGTTAAGAGAATACTTCCCTAACGTAAATATGATTGCCGTAACTGCAAGTGCTACTAAGGAAGTTGTAGAAGACATTCAGTTAAAATTAAGTTTTAAAAATCAGGGTGTTTTCAGGCAATCTTTCGAAAGAAAAAACATTCGCTATGTTGTTCAGATAGAAGAAAATAAATATGAACGTTTACTAAAAGTCATTCACAATATCGGTGGTTCAGGAATTGTTTATGTTCGCAATCGCAAGAAAACAGAAGAGATTAGTAAATGGTTAGTCCAAAATAAAATATCGGCTTCGTTTTATCATGCAGGCATCAATACTAATGAGAGAGCGACAGTACAACAAAATTGGATAGATAATAAATCACAAGTGATTGTAGCTACTAATGCCTTCGGAATGGGTATTGATAAACCAGATGTGCGTTTTGTCGTTCATTTAGATTTGCCTGAAAGTTTAGAAGCATATTTTCAAGAAGCGGGTAGGGCAGGTAGAGATGAAAAAGCAGCTTATGCTATTTTATTATGTAATAATTTTGATGTTGTTAATTTAAAAGAGCAGTACGAACAAAAAACACCAAGCATCGAAGAAATAAAACAATCGTATCAAGCTATTTTTAATTTTTATCAAATTCCAGTTGAGAGTGGCGAGGGTTTATCTGTAAGTTTTGATATGGAAGAAGTAACACGCAACTATAATTTAAAGCCAATCACCTTATTTAATTGTATTAAGTGTTTAGAGAAAGAAGGTTATGTGTCTTTTTTAGATAGTGGGTATGAGCCATCTAAAGTGATGATGTTAATGGGAAAAGATGAGTTGTACAATTTTCAAATTAAGTTTCCAAAATATGAACCATTGATTAAAGTGCTATTAAGAAGCTACGGAGGCTTGTACGAACAGTATAGTCATATTAAAGAAAAAGATGTGGCTTACCGTGCAAAAGTATCTGAACACGAATTGAATTTACAATTAGATAATTTACATAAACAAGGCGTTATTTCTTTTATTCCCCAAACTACTTTACCTAAATTAATTTTTTTACAAAATCGCATTAATTTAAAATTCGAATCTATACGATTAATAAATTATCCTATTTTAAAAGAAAAAGCTTTAACACGAATTAATAGTGTTGTAAATTACGTAACCGAAAAAAACATCTGTCGTAGTCGCTTGTTGTTGTCTTATTTTAATGAAACAGATTTTAAAGATTGTGGTTACTGCGATGTGTGCGTAGAGAAATATAAGCGTAATCTAGAAACAGATGAAGGTTTGATAGAGAATATTAAATTAGAATTATCGAATCAATCATTTAAGTTGAGTGATTTAATTCATAAATTTCAATCGGTTAATAGTAAGCGATTGAATGATTTAATTAATAAACTAATTGATGATGATGTATTATCGATAGACGAAGAAAAACATATTTATTTAAAATAATACGATGTCAGCAAAAGGAACTTTATATTTATTGCCAGTAGGTTTAGGAGAAAGTAATTTGGAGGATGTACTTCCCAAACGCAATTTAGATTTGATAAAGTCATTGACCTATTTTGTTGCTGAAAATGCAAAAGAAGCTCGTGCTTTTTTGAAACAATGTGCTTATCCCGAAATTAGCCGAGCAGAATTGTCTTTAATAAATCAACATGTAAAAACGGATGAGTTAAATTCTTTTTTAGAACCTTTATTACAAGGCCACAATATGGGTTTAATGAGTGATGCTGGTTGCCCTGGTATTGCTGACCCTGGCGCAGAGATTATTAAGTTAGCTCATAAAAAAGAAATTAAAGTGGTGCCTTTAGTTGGGCCAAGTTCTATTGTTTTATCAATTATGGCAAGTGGATTTAATGGTCAAAATTTTGCTTTTAATGGATATTTACCGATTGATAAAGCTGAAAGGCCTAAACGTATTAAAGAGTTAGAGCAGTTAACGGTTAAATTTAAACAAGCTCATTTTTTTATTGAAACTCCTTATCGTAATGGAACCATGTTTGAAGATTTACTAAAAACATTACAACCTAATACATATTTATTGTTATCA